>JBKPDA010000149.1:0-17883 GCA_046727635.1 Actinomycetota bacterium
GGCGCCGCGCGAGGGCTTCGCGCCGGCGAACGGCAGCAATAAACGGGAGCCCGGAGTGTGACCTCGTCACTGTGCTCATCTGACCCCCTATAGCGTGGTCAAATCGCCACACTTCGGCGGAAACCGCCGCTTCGGGCCGCCTTTATTGCTGCTGTAGGCGCTTCGCGGGCGGGAGCCGCGGCGCGGAGCCAGCCCCGGGCTCAGCAGCCCGCGATCTGCACCGGGCTGAGGCCGACGGCCAGCTCACCGAGCTGACTCGTCAACAGTCCCTGCACGGTCTTCGCGCCGCAGCCGCGAGGCGTGGCGACCAGCCCGCGCTTGCCGCCCGTCAGGCGGACGGTCAGGGAGCTCAGCGCCATGTTCGGCAGGCGGTCGAGCGTCAGCTGCGGGCTGCCCAGGGGGCTCACGCGCGCGTACCCCACGAAGCCTGTGTCGGGGATGCTCCCGACGCCGCGCAGCAGCACCGCGATCTCGCGCGAGCGGCCCTTGCGGGCCATGTTCACGGTGCCGTGAAGTCGCACGCCGGCGGGGGTAACGGCCGACACCGAGCCGATCTCGCTGGCGCGGTGGCACTTCTTCGCGCGGCGCTGGCGGCTGCTGCAGGTCTCGACGCCCGAGGGGTGCTTCAGGGCGAACCCGCGCGGGAAGGACAGGGTGAAGCGGCGGGGAGGCGTGTCGCCCACGGCCTCGATCAGGGTCGCATCGATCGTGGGCGTGGCGCGTGGCGTAGCCGGGGAGATGTTCAGCGACACGCGCGGGGCGAACGACGCCTGCGCGGCGGCGGGCCATAGTGCCACGGCAGCGAGGACCAGCGCGACGACGACGGAGGGCTTGTGCTTCATCGCACTCCCTAGATCGACGCGCGGGCGCTCGCGCTTGAGCCTCGGTCCGACGTGTACGCGCCTAGACTCACGGCCCGTGCGCATCTTCAGCGGCATCCAGCCAACCGGCAGCAAGCACCTCGGCAACTACATCGGGGCCATCCGCCAGTACGTGGAGGGCCAGGATCGGGGTGAGGCGATCTACTGCGTGGTGGACGCGCATGCGATCACGGTCAGCTACGAGCCGCAGGAGCTGCACCGCAGCGTCTACGACACCGCGGCGATGCTGCTGGCGGCGGGCCTCGATCCGGACCGCTGCATCCTCTTCCGCCAAGGCGACGTGCAGGAGCACACGGAGCTGACCTGGCTGCTGTCGGCGGTCACCGCCAAGGGCGAGCTCGAGCGTATGACGCAGTACAAGGACAAATCGGCAAAACAGCGCGAGCTGGTCTCCGCGGCCCTGTTCTTCTACCCGGTGCTCATGGCGGCCGACATCCTCGCCTACAAGGCCGACGAGGTGCCGGTGGGGGAGGACCAGCGCCAGCATCTTGAGCTCGCCCGCGACATCGCGGAGCGCTTCAACGCGCGATTCGGCGAAATCCTCGTGGTCCCGCGCGCCCGCATCCCTGAGACCGGTGCCCGGATCATGGACCTGCAGGACCCGACGGCGAAGATGTCCACCACCGCGTCCAGCGACGCCGGCGTGATCCGCGTGCTGGACGAGCCGGCGACGATCGTGAAGAAGGTGAAGAGCGCGGTGACCGACTCGGGCAGCGACGTGGTGCGGTCGCCCGACAAGCCGGGCATCACCAACCTGATCGACATCCTGGCGGTGATCCGCAGCCAGTCGCCTGAGCAGGTGGAGAGCGAGTTCAACGGGTCCGGCTACGGGCAGTTCAAGCAGACCGTGGCAGACGCCGTGGTGGACTATCTGGCGCCGACCCGCGAGCGCTACGAGGAGCTCCGCCCGGACGAGACGGCGCTTGAGGACGTGCTGGCCAAGGGCGCCGAAAAGGCCCGCGCAATCGCCTCCCCGATCGTCGCTGAGGTCCGGCAGGCCATGGGCGTCGGACGCCCCGCGTAACCTGCACGAATGGCAGTTGCCTCGCTCGACCTCGACCTCGAGGTCTTCCAGGGCCCGTTCGACCTGCTGCTGACCCTCGTGCTCAAGGAGGAGGTCGACCTGCTCGAGGTCGACCTCGCCGAGGTCGTGCTCACCTACGTGGAGTACCTCGAGGGGCAGGGCGAGCTCGACCTCGAGGCCACCACCGAGTTCCTGGTCCTGATCGCGGCGCTGCTCGAGCTGAAGTCGCGCCTGATCCTCCCGCGCGAGGAGGAGGAAGAGCTAGACATCGACCGTGGCGAGGCGGCCGACGAGCTGCTCGCGCGCATGCTCGAGTACACGCGCTACAAGGGCGCGGCCGCGTTCCTGCGCGAGCGGATCGAGGCCGAGTCGGGCTTCCGCTACCGCTCCGCGCCGCTGCCGCCTGAGCTGCGGCGGGTGTCGGTCGAGCTGGCCGAGAAGTCCTACGAGCCGGTGCTGCTTGCAAAGGCGGTGGGCGGGCTGCTGCGCATGCCCGAGCCCATCTCGCTGCAGCACGTGGCCACGCCGCTCGTGTCGGTGGAGGAGCGGCTCTCGCACCTGCGCAGGCTGCTGTCCAGCCGGGGCAAGTTCAGCTTCGACGAGGCGGTGCAGGGCGCCGACCGCATCACCGAGGCCATCACGCTCTTCGCCCTGCTCGAGCTCTACAAGAAGGGAGAGGCCACGTGGGAGCAATCAGCGTCTTTCGGCCCGATAGTGGTGAGCGCGCGGTGAACGACCTGCCGCGCATAGTTGAGGCGTTGCTCTTCCTGTCGCCCGAGCCGCTGAGCGTGGAGACGCTGGCCGACGCGTGCGAGGCGGGGGAGGGCGAGGTCGTGGAGGCGCTCGCCCGGCTGCGCGAGCACTACGCGGAGGGCTGGCGCGGCGTGGTGCTGCGCGAGGTGGCGGGCGGCTTCACGCTGGCCACCGACCCGGTGGCCGAGCACGCTGCGCGGCGGCTGCTGGCGCGACCCCGCACCCCGCCGCTCACGCAGGCGCAGGCGGAGTGCCTGGCGATCGTGGCCTACCTGCAGCCCGTCTCGCGCCCGGAGGTGGCGCGGATTCGCGGCGTGGCCTCGGAGTCGGCGGTGGGCACGCTGCTGGAGCGCGGGCTGATCGAGGAGTCCGGACGCTCCCAGTTCGGGGCGATCATGTACCGCACGAGCGAGCTGTTCCAGCGGCTGTTCGGCCTGAACGGCTTGGACGAGCTGCCCGATCCCGCGGCCTTCGACCCGACTCCCGAGGAGGAGGGCGAGCTGCGCGAGCGCCTGCTGCGGGCGGGCGAGCAGCGCGCCGCGGGCTAGCGCCCGCCGGCGCGGCGAGCGATGCCGAGCTTCCGCGAGCAGCGCGAGACGCTCGAGCTGTGGGAGCGCTTCCCGGCGATCGAGCGGCTCGAGCCCGGCGCGGGACGTCTTGCGGTCACGTTCGACGACGGCCCCGACCCGGACGCCACACCCGCCGTGCTGAACGCGCTCGACCAGGCCGGCGTGCGCGCGACGTTCTTCATGCTCGGCGAGCAGCTGATGCGAAACCCGATGCTCGGCCGCGAGGTGGCCACCCGCGGGCACGAGATCGCGCTGCACGGGTTCGCCCACCCGCACCACGAGGAACTGACTCCGCAGCAGGCGCGCGACGACCTGGCGCGCGGGCTGGGCGCGGTGGAGGCCGCCACCGGCCGCCGCCCGGTCTTCTACCGTCCGCCCTACGGCCGCTTCAGCGAGCACTCGTACGACGCGTGCCGGGCGCTTGAGCTGCAGCCGGTGTACTGGACGGCGTGGGGCGAGGACTGGGAGGCGATCGGCGCCGCGCGGATCGCCGAGCTCGTCTGTCGCGACCTGGCGGACGGCGTGATCGTGCTGCTGCACGACTCGCCTCGCTATGCGGATCGGCCGAGCGCCGAGCCCACCGCCGCGGCTCTCACCCCGGTGGCGGCAAGGGCAGTCGACGCCGGCCTGACCCTGGTCACGCTCGGCGAGGCGGTCAGTACGCCGAGCGAGGCTTCCTGAGCGACAGCGGGAGGCGTGCGCGGCGCGGCGCGCGCTGAGCTGCGCCGGCACGAGCCCGGAGCAGCTCCACGAGGTCGAGACTGCTGTGGAACGGATCGGCCACCGAGGCGCCGTTGTCCAGCGACAGCACCGCGCGGATCTCGCCGTCCACCTCGGCCACGAGCAGCGGCGAGCGCGGCACGCGCGCGCTGTCCAGCGCGGCGACCCGCAGCACGCCCGGCTCCTCCGGATGTGCCCTTCTGATGGTGATCGGGCTGATGGGCTTCATGGACAGGAGGATCCCAGCAGGTAGCCATCAGGTCAAATTGCACTTTCGTCTGGCTCCGATAAGATCCCCTTATGCTTGACGTACGCCGGATGAAGATCCTGCGCGAGGTGGCGGCGCACGGATCGTTCTCGGCCGCGGCCGAGTCTCTGTCCTACACGCAGTCGGCCATCTCCCAGCAGATAGCGGCGCTCGAGCGCGAGGTGGGCACGAAGCTCGTGGAGCGCAACGCGCGCGGCATCTGGCTCACTCACGCGGGCGAGGCGCTCGTTCGCCACACCGATGCGGTGCTGGCGAACCTGGCCGAGGCCGAAGCGGAACTCGACGCCATCGCCGGGATCCGCGGCGGCCGCGTGCGGCTCGCCGTCTTCCAGACGGCTGGCTCGGCGCTCCTGCCGCAGGCCATCGCGGCCTTCCGCCACCGCCACCCGGGCGTGGAGCTCAGCATGAAGGAGGCCGAGCCCGACGAGGCGATCCCGGCGCTGCGCGCCGGCGAGTACGACGTGGCTCTCGTGGTGGAGCCGAACGGCATCACCGAGGAGCCTGGCCACGGCCTCGAGCGGGTGGAGCTGCTCGACGACCCGATGTACGTGGCTCTGCCGGTGGACCACGCGCTCACCAAGAAAGTCCGCATTCGCCTGAAGGACCTGGCCGCCGAGCAGTGGATCAACCCGCCGCTGACCTATCCGTGCTCCGGGTTCGTCACCCGCGCCTGCGCGGCCGCGGGCTTCGACCCGCACATCGCCTTCGAGACCGACGACTACGCGGCGGTGCAGGGCCTCGTCGCTGCTGGAGTGGGGATCGCGCTGATCCCCGAGCTCGCGCTGGCGGCCATTCGGGATGACATCGTGATCCGCACCCTAGGTAGCAAGGCGCCGGTGCGGCACGTCGTGGCTGTGACCCTGTCGGGCTACCGTGCCCCCGCCACGGACGCCATGCTCGAGGTGCTGAGCGAGACGAGCGACGCCTACGTGGCGGAGCGCCAGGCGCTCACCGCGGCCAACGCGTCGTGAATCGCCGCTCGCTGGCGCTGCTCGTCGCGCTGGCCGCTCTGTGGGGCGCGTCGTACCTGTTCATCAAGATCGGCCTCCGCGGGATGTCGGCCGCGGAGATCGTGACGGTGCGCACCGCTCTGGCGGCGATAGTCCTCCTGCCGGTCGCGTTGCACCGCAGGGCGCTGCGCGGCCTGGGCCGCAGGGCGCCCGAGGTAGTGCTGCTGGGCGCCGTCCAGATGGCCGGGCCGCTCACGCTGATCGGCCTCGGCGAGCACCACGTGTCCACATCGGTCACCGGCATCCTCGTCGCCGCCGCGCCGATCTACACCGCCCTGCTCGCCCCGTTCGTCGACCCGGCGGAACGCTCCTCGGGTCTGCGCCTGGCGGGCATCGCGATCGGGATCGTGGGCGTCGCGCTGCTCCTGGGCGTGGATCTCGGCGGCGACTCGCAGACGGTGCTCGGCGGCCTGATGATCGTGCTCGCCGCGCTTGGCTACGCGATCGCCGGTTTCTTCATCAAGCGCAGGTTCACTGGAGTCCAGCCGGTCGGGCTCGTGAGCCTCACCACGCTGTCGGCGGCGATCCTGACGCTGCCGGCCGCGATCGTCACGGCGCCCTCTGGCGCCCCGGGCGCCGGCCCGCTGGCGGCCGTGGCGGTGCTTGGCGTGTTCGGCACCGGCATCGCCTTCGTGATCCTTTACACGCTGGTGGGGCGGGAGGGGCCGGCGAAGGCGCAGCTCGTGGCCTATGTCGCGCCCGGTTTCTCGGTCTTCTACGGAGCGGCCTTCCTGGGCGAGAGCCTGACGGTGATCACCTTCGCCGGCCTGTTCCTGATCCTCGCCGGCTCGTGGCTGGCCGCCGACGGGAGGCTCCCGCGCCGGGCCGGTGCCGGCGCGAGAGCCGAGGCGGCTACTTCACCGTAAAGTCGGTGTGCTGGCCGGCCGCATAGTGGCCGGGCAGGTTGCAGATCAGCGCGTAGTGGCCGGCTGGCAGCTTGAGCGTGATCGACTTGCTCTGACCCACGGCCAGGTCGCCGGTCTCGCCGACGTTTCCGGTCTCGTCCGCCCGGCTGCCCTTGAGGAGGCTGCCGGCGGGCTTGTCGGTCTTCAAGACCACGAACTCGTGCGTGACGTTGCCGTCGTTGCGCACGTTGAAGGTGACCTTGCCGGCGGCCGCCTGCGTGGAGGTCGGCAGGATCTTGAACTCCTTCAGGGACACCGGCACCTTGTGTGGGAGGGCGGCTGCCGG
This sequence comes from Actinomycetota bacterium, assembly GCA_046727635.1. Classification (GTDB taxonomy): domain Bacteria; phylum Actinomycetota; class Thermoleophilia; order Solirubrobacterales; family Thermoleophilaceae; genus JAICJR01. The sequence continues at coordinate 6,417 of JBKPDA010000149.1, forward strand.
CGCCGCTGCCTTGGCCGGCGGGGCGGCGGTGGACTGTGCCGCGACCGTGGTCACGCGGATGTCCTTCGTGCCGAGCTTCGAGCTCACCGCGATCAGGTTCACCAGCGCGATCACGAGCGCGAGAACGGCGAAGATGGCGAAGGCCGTGTACACCCGTCTGGCCTCTCGTCCCTGCCGCCGGATCTCGCTTTCGATCGAGGCCATATAGGTCTCTTCTTCGAGTGTTCTTGCTTCGTCGAGTGTTGACATGGCCGCCTCTTTTCGGATTGCGCCCATTCAACGCCGCTTGCAGACACAAAACATCGGCGCGGACCGCTACTTCGGGACCGTAGCCAGCCGCGTGCCCGCTCAGTGAAAGTCCGTACCCGCCGTGGCCGCCAGCTGACCGCACGCGGCCTGGATGTCGCGGCCGCGGGTGAGGCGAACGGTGGCGCGCACCCCGTGCTCCTCCAGCGTGGCCTTGAACGCGTCGATCGCGCCTCGCGTGGAGCCTTCGTAGCCCGCCTCGGTGGGGTTGTAGGGGATCAGGTTCACCTTGAACGCGCGTTTGGGTTCCAGCACCTGCGCGAGGGCCACCGCCTGCTCGTAGCGGTCGTTCACGCCGCCGAGCATCAGGTACTCCACGAACACGGGCATCCGGCGCGCCTCGTGCCAGCGCAGGCATGCGTCGAGCACGTCGGGCAGGGGGTAGCGCTCGTTCACCGGCATCAGCTCCGAGCGCAGCGTCTCGTCGGCGGCGTGCAGGGAGAGCGCCAGCCGCACCGGCGGCCCCTCGGCGGCCATGCGCTCGATGCCGGGGATCCAGCCGACCGTGGAGATGGCCGTGCGGCGCGAGGCGATGCCGATGTCGGGCAGTCGCTCGCAGGCGCCGAGCACGGCGTCGAGGTTCATCATCGGCTCGCCCATGCCCATGAACACGGCGTGGTTCACCGGCTCCTTACGGCGGAAGTGGAGCGCCTGGTCGAGCATCTCGGAGGCGGTGAGGTTGCGGCCGAACTTCATCCGCCCGGTGGCGCAGAAGGTGCAGGTGAGCGGGCAGCCGGACTGGCTCGAGAGGCACAGCGAGCGGCGGCCGTCGCGGTAGCGCATCAGCACGGCCTCCACCGGCCGGTCGTCGGCGGTTCGGAAGAGCGCCTTCTCGGTGCCGTCGCGTGCAACAGCCTCCTGCTCGACGTCGAGCGTCGAGAACGGAACGTCGTCCGGCAGTAGCTCGCGCAAGCCGCCGGGCAGGTTGGTCATCTCGGAGTAGGAGTCCACCCCGCGCGCGGCCCACTCCCACACCTGACCCGCACGGAAGCGCGGCTCGCCGCGCTCGGCGAGCGCCCGCTCGAGCAGGTCGAGATCCATGCGCCCAGTCTGGCAGCGCCGTTAACCGACGGCGATCTCGGCGCCGAGCGAGAACGGCGGTACGAGCTCGATGCGGTCGCCGCTCCAGAAGCGGCCCGGGTCGTACCAGCTCGCCGGCCGCCGCTTCGGCAACAGCCCCATGTGCTGGTAGGTGGTGGCCACGAGCTCGGCGCAGTAGATGCTCTCGAGCGACGACGAGCGGCGGAAGCGGCCGACGAGCCACTGGCGCGCGAGCCCCGGGGTGGTGGGGAAGGGGCGGCCGTCGAAGCGGTCGATCGTCTCCATCAGACGATCCTCGTGGTGGCGCTCGATCGTGCCCTCGAGCTGGCGCATCCAGGCCAGCTGCTTGTAGCGCTCGCGCCAGGTGCTCACGGCATCCGCGAGCACGTGAAGCTGCACGCCGCGCTGGCGCTCGCCGGTCCAGACGTCCGGCAGCGAGCGTCCCAGCTCGGCGTGCCACAGGAGCGGCGGCAGGTCGTCGATCGCCACGACCATGCCAACGTGGTTCACCGGGCTGTTGGTGGCCGCGCGGATGGCGCGATCGGCGAGCGAGCCGCCGCGAAACAGCCAGATGTCGCCGGTCGACGCCGTGGCCACGGCGTCGTCGAGCATGATGGACGCGTCGTTCACCGGCCGTAACCTAAGGCCCGTGCGCATCCCCTGGAAGCTGATCGGCCTGGCCGGCATCGCGGGCGTGGCCGCCACCGGTGTGGTGGTGGCCCGCAAGCGCCGCGCCCAGCGCCAGTACGACCCCGACGAGCTGCGGGAGAAGCTGCACCGCAGGCTCGCCGAGGTCGAGCATAAAAGCGCGCAAGGCCGGGTATAAGGCTGCCGACTCACGAACGGCGGCAGCGCTCGGGTGGGAGCGTGCGCGCCAGCCGTTTCTCTTCGTTCAGCGAACCCGTGGCACGGCGATCACCGCTTCGACGGCGGGATGTTCTGGTTCAGCCGGAACAGGTTCGTCGGGTCGTGCTCGTCCTTGAGCGCCTGGAGCCGCGCGAACTTGTCGCCGTAAGCGGAACGCACGCCGTCCTCGCCCTGGTCGGAGAGGAAGTTCACGTACGTGCCGCCGGTCAGACCGGGCTCGATCGCGCCGTGGAGATCACGCGCCCACTGCACGGCCTCGTCGTATCCCTCCGAGGTGAAGGTGCTGGCGATCACGTTGAGCAGGAACGGCGCGCTGCGGTCGCCGAACGCCGTGGCGTCCGCCGGCACGCGGGCCACCGCGCCGCCCACGTGGTGCACATGGATCTCGCTCTTCGGCGAGCTGGCGTTCTGGTGGTAGTGGACGAGCGTGTCGATCGAGTCGTCGTCCAGCCCGCCCATCCAGCCGGCCTTGAAGTAGTTGTAGGCACCGGGACCCCACAGGGCGTCGAGGATGCTCTGCATCGCCACGTACGGCATCGGCCCGATGAGGTCGGCCACCGGCGTTCCAAGCTCGCGCAGCGGCCGGAACGCCTCCTCGCCCGCGTCGGGTGAGCCTGCGTACATGCCGGCGATCACCACGCCCTTCTGGCCGTGCGCCTCCTCCGGGAGGAACGGGGCGGGCGGCGCAGTGGCGAGGCTGACAAGGGTGGTCAGCTCGTCGGGCGCCTCCTGCACGAACTCGCGGTAGAAGCGCAGGATGTCGCGCGCCATGTGGCCGGGGTAAAAGACCGGGCCCGCGAGCACTGTTGGTCCGACCGGATGTAGCTGGTACTCGAGCGAGGTGGCGATGCCGAAGTTGCCGCCGCCACCGCGCAGGCCCCAGAACAGCTCGGGGTTCTCGTCCGCGCTTGCATGCACGAGGCTGCCGTCGGCTGTCACCACGTCGGCCGCGATGAGGTTGTCGCAGGTCAGGCCGTGCTTGCGCATCAGCCAGCCCACGCCGCCGCCGAGGGTGAAGCCCGAGATGCCGGTGCTGGAGATGAGGCCGCCGGTCACCGCCAGCCCGTGGGCCTGCGTCTCGTGGTCGAACTCCGACCAGGTGAGGCCGGGCTGGGCGACCGCGGTGCGGGCCTCGGTGTCCACCCGGATGCCCTTCATCGGGGAGAGGTCGATCACGATGCCGCCGTCGACGGTGGAGAAGCCGGGGATGCTGTGCGCGCCGCCGCGCACGGCCACGAGCAGCTCCTCGCTGCGGGCGAACTCCACCGCCCGCATCACGTCGGCCACGCCGGCCGCCTTGACGATCAGCGCCGGGCGCTTGTCGTGGGCGCCGTTCCAGATCGCGCGGGCCTCGTCATAGCCCTCGTCGCCCGGCCGGATCAGCTCGCCGCGGAGACCCTCGGCCAGCTCCGCGACGGAGCCTTCCGCAAGGGTGGTGGAATTCATCTGCTCGATCGCCATCGTCTTGTCCTTCCGCTCTTGGGGTAGTGCGGAGCAAGGTACGGCGACCGACTCAACATCCACTCAATCCGGGTTCAACCGGGCGCCAAGGCTCCCAATCGGTCCTCCAGCTCGCGCGCGTACTGCAGGCCGATGGTGTTGCGGGTGCGACCGAGCACGGAGAGCGCTCCGTCCAGTGCGCTCCGCGCCAGCGCGAAGTCCTGGATCGCCAGCGCGGCCTCGGCCAGCTCGGCATGCGCCCAGCCCACGTTGCGGTCGAGCGCCTGCATCTCGCCGAGGCGAATGCAGTCACGGAGCAGTTCGATCGCACGCTCCGGGTCGCCCGAGTCGAGCGCGCACGCTCCCAGGTTGAGCGGCACGCCCTGCACCCCCGGGCCGTCGTCGGTGCGCTCGAAGATCGCCTGAGCCTCGCCCATGAGGCGCTGACCGGTGGGCTCGTCCCGCGCGGAGAGCGCGAGCATCGCCATGCCCATGAGGGTCATTGCGATGTCGCGCGGGTCGCGCATGGCTCGGCGGATCGAAAGTGCCTCCTCGAAGCGCTCCCAGCCGAGGTCGATCTCACCGGTGGAGCGGGCCAGGTTGCCGAGCGCGTTCAGCGCGACGCTCGTGCCCGGCTCGTCGCTCAACTCGCGGAAGAGGTCGAGCGCGCGGTGGAACGCCTTGCCCGCCGCGGCATAGTCACCATCCGCTCGCCACGCCTCGCCGATGCTGCACAGCGTGTAGCCGGCGCCGGCACGGCACTGCACCGAGCGGAACAGGATGAACGTGTCTTCGAAGAAAGAGCGCGGGGCGCCGCTTGGGCCTGGCACCACGACCGGCGATATATGCATCGCCCAGAAGAGCGGGCCCCTGGAGTCGGGGATCTCCGTCAGAAGCCGCAGACAGTCCTCGAGCAGCTCCCTTGCCTCAGCGTTGTCGCCGCGGCAGCCCGCGAGCACTCCTTGCGCGTGCCGTACCGCCACCTCCACCACGTCGTCGCCGAGCTCGCGCGCGAGCTCGAGCCCCTCGGTGAGCGCGCGGTCGGCCGCGTCCCATTCGTAGCCGCCCATGCCCATCACGCCGAGGCGCTCGAGGCCACGGGCCTCGGCGTTGCGGTCGCAAACGCCGCGGGTGATCGAGAGCGCCTCCTCGCCGAGCGGGACGGTATTGAGGGTGGAGCGCCTCCGCACGCGGATCGCGCCGGTTGCGAGCAGGGCGCGAGCCCGCTCGGGCGTGGGCTCGGGCGCGGCCGCCAGCGCGTCGTCTAGCCAGCGCGAGCCCTCCACGAACAGCGCACGCGCCATCCAGAACCACCAGATCGCACAGGCCAGGCGCAGCCCCGTGGGCGGGTGGTGACGAATGGCGGAGGCGAGCGCCGCGCGCAGGTTGTCGTGATCTTCCTCGAGGCGCTCCGGCGGCCAGTCGGCGGCCACCTCGGGGTCCACGTCGCGGTCCGCCGACTCGGCAAGCGCCAGGTACCACTCGCGGTGCCGCGACTCGAGCCGCTCGCGCTCGCCGGCCGCCGCCAGCCGCTCGCGAGCGTCCTGGCGCACGGTCTCCAGCAGGCTGTAGCGGTGGCCCGCCACGCCGCCATCCGCCTGCACGAGCGACTTCTCCACCAGCTGCAGCAGCAGCTCGAGGTCGGCCGGCACTGCGTCGTCGGCGCAGATGCCCTCCGCGGCCTCCACTCCGAAGCTGCCGGCGAACACGCCGAGCCGGCGGTAGAGGGTCTGCTCGGGCCCCGTGAGCAGGTCGTGGCTCCAGGCCAGCGTGGCGCGCAACGTCTGCTGACGCGTAAGTCCGGCGCGGCTGCCGCCGCGAAGCAGCGCCAGCGAGTCGCCCAGCCGCTCGGAGATCTGGCCGGGGGAGAGCGCGGCCGCGCGCGCTGCCGCCAGCTCCAGAGCCAGCGGCATGCCATCGAGGCGGCGGCAGATGTCAGCGACGGCGGCGGCGTTCTCCTCGTCCAGGGTGAAGCCGGGGGCCGCCTCCGCGGCGCGCTGGCAGAAGAGGTCGATCGCCTCGGAGCGGACGAGCTGGGAGAGCTCCGGCCGGTCGGCGGGCTGGGGCAGGGAGAGCGGCGGCACCCGCCAGGCCACCTCGCCGGTGATCCGCAGCCGCTCCCGGCTCGTGGCCACCACGTGCAGGTTCGGGCAGGCGCGCAGCAGCCGATCCGCCAGCCGCGCGCAGGCATCGATCAGGTGCTCGCAGTTGTCGAGCACGAGCAGCAGCCGGCGCTCGGCGATCTGCTCGGACAGGACCTCCACCGGGTCGCGCTCCGACAGCTGCCGAGCGCCGAGCGCCCTCGCGGTCTCCTCCACCACCAGCGCGGGATCGGCAACCGGGGCCAGCTCCACCACACCGACTCCCTCGAACGCCTCCTCCCGACGGGCGGCGAGCTCGAGCGCCAAACGTGTCTTGCCGCAACCGCCGGGGCCGGTGAGCGTGAGCAGCCGCGTGTGGCGAAGCGCCTCCTCGAGCTCGCCCAGCTCGCGCCGGCGCCCCACGAAGCTCGTGAGCTGGTGCGGGAGCGCGCTTGGCGCCCGCTCGGGCTGCGGCGGCTGGTCGGGCTCAGCGAGCAGCTCGCGATAGAGAGAGCGCGTCTCGGGGTCTGGATCGGCCTCGAGCTCCCGTTTGAGCGCCTGGCGCAGTTGCTGGTACTGCGCCAGCGCCTGCTGCCGCCGCCCCGTGGCGGCGAACAGCCGCATCAGCTCGCGATGCGCCGGCTCGTGCAGCGGGTCTTCCACAACGGCGCGCTGCAGGGACTCCACCGCGCCGGCGGCGTCACCGGCCGCGACCTGAAGCTCGGCGAGCTCGATCAGCAGGCCCAGGTGCATCTCCCGGAGCGACTGGCGGCGCGCCGTGGTCCAGTCCTCGTAGCGATCCTCGGGCAGGAGCTCGCCCGAGTAGAGCGCGACGGCCGCGGCGTGGCGATCCACTCCCGGCTGCGCCCGCGCCTCCGCGGCCGCCTCCTCGAAGGCGTCCACGTCCACCCATAGGCCGTCGCCGTCGAGCGCCACCACGTCGTCGCGCAGCGCCAGCCGCGCGCCCGCCTCCTCGCCGAGGGCGCGCCGGGCGGTGTAGAGCACCTGGTGAAGGCCCTTGCCCGCCGGGTCGCCGCCGGGCCACAGCAGCTCCACCACCTGCTCGCGGTGGAGCCGGCGCTCCGGGGTGAGCGCGAGCAGCTTCACCAGGCTCTTGGCGCGGCGCAGGCGCCAGGCGCCGTTCGGAACGGGCTCGCCGTCCACGTGAGCGGCAAAGCCGCCCAACAGGCTGATAGCGAGCCGATCCTGTTCCACGTCGCGCTGAGCGTACGTAGTCACGCGGCCAGCGGCAATAGATCCCGAGCGGTGAGCAGGTCCTCGATCGTCCCGACCACGAGGTCGGCCTCGAGCTCGTCAGGCGCGTGCGTGGTGGTGAGCGCGACCGTCCGGGCTCCCGCCGCGCGCGCGGCCGCCAGCCCCAGCGGGGCGTCCTCGATCGCCAGGCAGCGCTGCGGCGGCAGTCCGAGCAGGCGCGCGCCGGTGAGGTAGCACTCCGGATCGGGCTTGCCGGCGCTCACCGACTCGAAGGTGACAAGCGCGGTGGGCGGCGCGATTCCGGCCGCCTCCAAGCGGGCACGGGCGAGCGGCTCATCGCACGAGGTGACGATCGCGAAGCGCTGCTCGGGCACCAGCTCGCGCAGCTCGAGAGCGCCCGGGAGCGGGCTCACGTCGTCGAGATCGGTGAGCTCCCACTGCTGAATCAGCGCCGCCTCGGTGTCCGCGTCCGCGCCCGGTACGAGCAGCTCCACCGACTTCCGCGCCGGCCGGCCATGGATCGTGCGGTTCACGAGCTCCCAGTCCAAGCCGTGGCGCTCGGCGAAGCGGCGCCAGGTGCGCAGCACGGCCGCGGTGGAGTCGACGAGCACGCCGTCCAGGTCGCAGAGAACTCCCTCTACGCGCATGCGTCGGCCAAGCTGGGGGCGGGGGCTGCGGCGCGAGGCTCCACGCGGGCGGCCAGCAGGGCGACACCCGTGGCGGCGGCCACCACCAGCGCGAGTCCGATCGCCAGCGAGCCCGTGGTGGACGAAACGAAGCCGATCACCGGCGGTCCGGTGAGGAAGCCGAGCCAGCCGATGCTCGACACCGCGGCGACTCCCGCGGAGGGCGTCGCGGGAGATGCGCGCCCCGCCGCCCGGAAGGTGATCGGGACGATGGTGGAGAGGCCGATGCCGAGTATCGCCCAGCCCGCGATCGCCGTGATCGGCGTGCGAGTGAGCAGCGCCGCACCCAGGCCCGCGGCGGCGAGCGTGGCGCCGGCCCGGACGAGCGAGCGCGACCCGAAGCGCACCATCAGGCCGTCGCCCGCCAGCCGGCCCGACGCCATCGCGCCGGAGAAGGCGAAGTAGCCGATGGCGGCAACGCCCGGCCCGGCGCCGGCGGTGTCGCGCAGGAACACGGCGCTCCAGTCGGCGGCCGCTCCTTCGGCGAGGAGGCAGCAGAAGGCGATCGTGCCGAGCGCGAGCAGCGCGCGCCGGGGACGGGCGAGCGGTGCCGGCTCGGGCAGGCCTTCCCGCGACGGCAGGCTAAGGCCTGGAGCGGCCAGCAAGAGCACGACCGCCAGGGCCCCGGCCACCAGCGCCAGGTGGGTGCGGGCGCTCACTCCTGCCCCCGCCATCAGTGCGCCCACGCCCGCACCCGCCAGGCCACCGAAGCTGAAGCTGGCGTGCAGGCCCGAGAGAATGGGGCGGCCGGCGAGGCGCTCGATGGCGATCGCGTGCCCGTTCAGCGCCACGTTCATCGCGCCGAAGCCGCAGCCGAACAGGAGCGCCAGAGCAATGAGCGCGCCGTAGCCGGGCACGGCGGCGATCGTGCCCACCGCCGCCACGTTCACGGCCGCTGCCACCAGCACCGCGCGTACGCCGCCGGCGCGCTGCGCCAGCCAGGCGGTGGGGGGCATCGAGAACAGCGCCCCGGTCGCGATCGCGAAAAGAACGATGCCGAGCCGAGCATCGCTCAAGTGGTGCGCCGACTTGACCGCCGGCACGCGCGCGGCCCAGCTGGCGAGCATGAAGCCGTCGGCCAGGAAGAAGAGCGCGAGGCTGGCGCGCGCCCTACGCAAGCACGACCTCGATGCCCAGCCGCCGGAACGGCGCGAGCTGCTCGTCGGTCACCGTCGTGTCGGTGACGAGGTACGTGAGCTGGTCGAGCGGGCCGACCACATACGGGCCGGCCGACCCGAGCTTGTCGGAGGCGGTGACGGCGATCACCTCCGCGGCGTGGTCGATCATCGCGCGCTTGACGTACGACTCCTCGAGGTCGAGCACGGAGATCCCGATGTCGGCGTGGAGGCTGCAGACGCCGAGTAGGCAGACGTCGGCCTGGATGCGCTCGATCGCCTCGACGGTCGCCGCCCCGGCGGCGGCGATCGGGTCCTTGCGTAGCTGGCCGCCGAGCAGCACAACCTCGGCGCTGGGGTGGTCGGCCAGCGCGGACGCGGCCGGCGGGCTGTTCGTCACGATCGTGGCCTCCAGCTCAGGCGGCAGGGCCCGCGCCACCTCGAGCGCGGTCGTGCCCGCGTCGAGGAAGATCACCTGGCCCGAGCGCAGCAGCTTTACGGTGGCGTGTGCGATCGCCGCCTTCGCCTCCACCGCCTGCTCGCGCCGCACGGCCCAGGGCGCCCCGCCTGTTGCGGCGGGGAGGGCGCCGCCGTGCACGCGCTTGAGCACGCCGGCGGCGGCGAGCTCGTCGAGGTCGCGCCGGATCGTGTCGCGCGACACTCCCAGGTCCGCGACCAGCTGGGCCGCCACGAGCCTGCCATCCTGGCGCAACCGGGAGACGATCTCGCTTCGGCGTTCATCAGCCAAAGTGCGCATATATGCGTAAGTTAGCGTATTTGTGCGGCGCGGCAAGCGACGCGCCGGCGATCGCCGGGCTGGTCGCGGAGGCCTTCGCCACCTATGCGGACTGGGCGCAGGCGGGCTGGTCGCCGACGGGCGTCGAGGAAGAGATGCGCAGCGTGCTCGAGGAGTGGCTCGACAAGCCGGACACGTGGAGCCTGGTGGCGTATTCGGCCGACCAGCCCGTGGGCTACGTCTCGCTCCGCCCGGCCCGCACCTACGACGAGCCGCGGGAGCCGATCGCGGGACTCGCGCACCTATGGCACCTCTTCGTGCTGCGCGAGTGGTGGGGCAGCGGGCTGGCGCGTCATCTCCACGACGAGGCTGTGGCCGAGGGCGTGCGGCGCGGCTTCACAGCAGCGCGGCTATGGACCCCGCGCGACCACGCTCGGGCGCGTGCGTTCTACGAGCGCGAGGGCTGGCGCCCCACAGGCGACGCGCAGTTCTCGGAGGAGCTCCAGCTGCCGCTGGTTGAGATGCGGCGTATTCTCGTCCCGTGACTCGCTTTGAGACGGTTCGCGTCGCCGCCGTCCAGGCGACGCCGGTGATCCTCGACGCGGACGCCTCGGTGGACAAGGCGGTGCGACTGCTCGGCGAGGCGGCCGAGGCGGGCGCCAAGCTGGCTGTATTCCCGGAGACGTTCGTGCCGCTGTACCAGTCGAATGCGTGGGCGCGTCAGGCGTCCGGCTTCGGCGGCTTCGACGAGCTGTGGGAGCGGCTCTGGGAGAACTCGGTGGACGTGCCCGGGCCGCTGGTGGATCGTCTGGTGGACGCCTGCCGCGGGCACGGTGTCCACTGCGCGATCGGCGTGAACGAGCGCGAGAGCGATCGCCCGGGCTCGCTCTACAACACGCTGCTGATCCTCGGCCCGGACGGGCTGTTGACCAAACACCGCAAGCTGATGCCGACCCACCACGAGCGCCTCTTCCACGGCGTCGGCAGCGGCGACGACCTGGAGGTGGCCGATACTCCGGTCGGCCGCGTCGGGGGGCTGATCTGCTGGGAGAACCGCATGCCGCTCGCCCGGTACGCGCTCTACCAGCTGGGTCCCCAGATCTGGGTGGCGCCCACCGCCGACGACGAGGACGGCTGGATCGCGAGCATGCGCCACATAGCGATCGAGTCGGGCGCCTTCGTGGTGTCGGTGCCGCAGTACATTCCGCGCTCGGCCTTCCCGGATGACTTCCCGGTGCCGCTGCCGGACAAGGAGGTGTTCGGCCGCGGCGGAGCCGCGATCGTCGAGCCCGCCGAGGGCGAGGTGATCGCAGGGCCGCTCTATGACGAGGAGGGCATGCTCGTGGCCGACTGCGACCTCCGCGTGGGGCTCCACGCGAAGCGCTTCTTCGATGCCGTCGGGCACTACGGCAGGCAGGACGTCCTCATGCAGGCGGCGCTCAACGGGTCCTCCGCACTCCGCACTCCGCACTCCGCACTCCCCGAGGAGTGAGGCTTGCGCGCTACCTGGCGCACGCCGGGGCCGCTTCCCGCCGCGCCGCCGAGAAGCTGATCGCGGAAGGGCGGGTGACCGTGGCCGGAGAGGTGGTCACCGACCCGGCCCGCGACGTGGACGAGTCGAGCGCGGTGGCGCTCGACGGCGAACCGCTCGCCCCGGAGCCGCGCGAGGTGTACGCGCTCAACAAGCCACGCGGCGTGGTGTCGACGGCGCGGGACACCCACGGACGCCGCATGGTCACCGAGCTCGTGCCGAGCCAGCGCAGGCTCTACCCGGTCGGCCGCCTCGACGCCGACACCACCGGCCTCATCCTGCTCACCAACGACGGCGAGCTGGCGAATCGCCTGACCCACCCGCGCTACGAGGTCGACAAGACCTACCGCGCGCGCGTGGAGCCCGCCCCGGTGCCGGAGAGCGCGCTCCGGCAGTTGCGCGAGGGCGTGGAGCTCGACGACGGCCGCACCCTGCCGGCGAGCGTGCGT
>JBKPDA010000150.1:0-3191 GCA_046727635.1 Actinomycetota bacterium
CCGCAACGCGCTCTTCTACAACGGGACCCTCGACGAGGGCACCTTCGAGCTCTGGCTGGGCGAGAACGCCGTGAAGTGGGTGGCGCTCCCCGACGTGCCGCTCGACTACAGCGCCAAGCAGGAGGCCCAGATCGTCGAGTCCAACCCGCCGTATCTGAAGCTGCGCTATGAGTCCCCCCACTGGCGCGTGTACGAGGTCACGAGCCCGCACCCGCTCGTGGTATCGGAGGGCGGGGCGCGGATCGTCGCGCACACGCTCGGCGTGACAAAGGTGCGGCTGCGGGTGGACCGCCCCGGCAGCGCCGTAGTGAGAGTGCGCTGGACGCCCTACTGGATCGCCGACGGCGCCTGCGTGGAAAGGGCCGGGGACTGGACCCGCGTGGTCGCGAAGCGACCCGGGCCGCTGCTCCTGCGCGTGCACTTCTCGCTCGAGCGGATGCTGGAACACGGGCGCCGGTGCGCCTGATTCGAGCCGACGAGCCACCGCCGGGCTGGTTAGGATTGTCCGTCGTGATCCGTTCGATGCGCTCAGGGAGAAGGTGGCTACCGAACGGTCGAGCTGACGCGGTGCGGCAGCTGCTTCTGTTCGCGGGCGCTTATTACGTGTACCGGCTCGTACGCGGAGCGGTGGACGGCCAAGTGGCCACGGCCTTCGACCACGCGCGACAGGTAATCGACCTCGAGCGCGGGCTGCACCTCTTCTTCGAGCCGGTCGTGCAGAGCTGGGCCGAGAACAAGGGCTGGCTGATCCACTTCGCGGACCTCGTCTACGTGAACGCCCACTTCCTGATCACGCTCTCGTTCCTCGTCTGGCTCTACTTCACCCGCAACCAGACCTTCTACTTCGTGCGCAACATGTTCCTGGTGGCGATGGGGCTCGCGCTGGTGGGCTACCTGGTCTTCCCGACCGCGCCGCCGCGCTTCCTGACTGAGTGGGGCTTCCAGGACGCGGTCACCGACTTCGTGGGCCACGGCGCCTCGCAGACCGCCGGCGTGCTCTACAACCCATATGCCGCGATGCCGAGCATGCACGTCGCCTTTGCTCTGATGATCGGCATCAGCGGGGTGAGGCTCGTGAAGTGGAAGCCGGCCAAGGTCTTCTGGGCCGTCTACCCGCTCATCATCACCTGGGTGGTCATCGTCACCGCCAACCACTTCTGGCTCGACGCCGCCATGGGTGCGGTCGTCGCCGCGCTCTCCGCTTACACTTCGGCGGCGCTCGCCAAGGCGCGACCTGATGCCTGGGCGTTCGCCGGAGCCACCGCTTGAGCCCGGATCCCGGACAGCCGGCAAGTACGCCGACACCTACAGGACGCCGCTCACGCGGCGCCTTCTCCAGCGCGCGCCGAAACGGCGAGCCGCTGACGGCATCCGAGATGCGCACGATGGCGCGCAACGCGCTCATCGAGTCGCGCCTGACGCCGAACGCCATCTCGCTCACGGGGCTCGTGCTGAACGTCGCGGCCGCCGTGCTCATCACCCAGCGGCTGTTCTTCCTGGCGGGCGTCACGTTCATCATCGGCTCGATCATGGACACCCTCGACGGGCGCTACTCGCGCATGTCCGGCAAGGGCACTCCGTTCGGCGCCTTCCTCGACTCCACGCTCGACCGCGCCGAGGAGGGCATCGTGCTCACCGCGATCGCGGCCTACTTCGCTGCTGTGAAGCACGACGACGTCGCGGTGGCCGCCGTGGTGATCAGCGTGCTCGGCTCGCTGCTCGTCAGCTACACCCGCGCGCGGGCGGAGGCGCTCGGCGTGGAGTGCAAGGTCGGGCTGGCCAATCGCGCCGTGAGAGTGGTCATTCTCTCTATCGGACTGGTGTTTGCACGCGGCGCCGGCCTCGGAGACTTCTCACTGTTGAAGCCGGCTATCTTCGTCATGGCCGTGCTCACCAGCGTCACCGTTCTGCAGCGTGTTTTCCACGTGCGGCGTGAGCTGAACCGCACAAGCCCGGCGTAACCTCGGAAGGCCGCCGGAGTTCGTCATAACCGTGCCGGCCCACGGGAGGGCCCACGAGTAGATCCCCAGGAGGACTAAGACTTTGGCTGACAACGGAGCACCCAACGGCGCTGCGCGCTACCAGACCGACAAGGTACGAGTGGCCATCATCGGCGTCGGCAATTGCGCGTCCGCGTTCGTCCAGGGCGTCGAGTACTACAAGGACGCCGATCCGCGCGAGCGGGTGCCGGGCCTCATGCACGTCGACGTCGGCGGCTACCACATCCGCGACATCGAGTTCACGGCCGCGTTCGACATCGACGCGGAGAAGGTGGGCAAGGACCTGTCGAAGGCGATCTGGTCCGGCCAGAACAACACGATCAAGTTCGCGGAGGTGCCGAAGATCGGCGTGAAGGTCGAGCGCGGCATGACCCACGACGGGCTCGGCAAGTACCTGAAGGAGAAGATCAAGAAGGCGCCGGGCGAGACCGCCGACATCGTCTCGATCCTCAGGGAGACGAAGACCGACGTGGTGGTCTCCTATCTTCCAGTGGGCTCCGAGCAGGCCACCAAGTGGTACGTGGAGCAGGTGCTCGAGGCCGGCTGCGGGTTCGTGAACTGCATCCCGGTGTTCATCGCCCAGGAGGACTACTGGGCCAAGCGCTTCAAGAAGGCTGGCCTGCCGATCATCGGCGACGACATCAAGTCGCAGGTGGGCGCGACCATCGTTCACCGTCAGCTCGCGCGACTGTTCGCCGACCGCGGCGTGAAGATGGCTCGCACCTCGCAGCTGAACGTCGGCGGCAACATGGACTTCTACAACATGCTCGAGCGCGAGCGGCTCGAGTCGAAGAAGATCTCGAAGACGCAGGCGGTCACGTCGATCCTCGACGAGCAGCTGCCTGCCGACGACGTCTACATCGGGCCCTCCGATTACGTGCCGTGGCTCACCGACCGCAAGTGGGCTCACATCCGCGTGGAGGGCCAGGCGTTCGGCGACGTGCCGCTCAACGTCGAGCTGAAGCTCGAGGTGTGGGACTCGCCCAACTCGGCGGGCATCGTGATCGACGCCGTGCGCTGCTGCAAGCTCGCTCTGAACCACGGCGTGGCCGGTCCGCTCGAGGCGCCGAGCTCGTACCTGATGAAGTCGCCCCCCGTGCAGGTGCCCGACCCGGTCGCGCGCCAGGACACCGAGGACTTCATCGCGAAGTACGGCGGCGCCCCAAAACTGCCGGGTAAGGCGAAGGTCAA
>JBKPDA010000151.1:0-10295 GCA_046727635.1 Actinomycetota bacterium
AGCCACTCCGTGACGAACGTCGGCGACACGTGAACCGCGACCATACGCAACCGCTCGGACCCAGAGTTCACGAACCCGTGCGGGACGCCCGCGGGCGCGATCAGCACGTCGCCGGGCCCCGCCTCGAGCGTGTCGTCGCCCACCGTGAACGTCACGCTCCCGGCCTGCACGGCGAACACCTCCTCGTACTCGTGGCGATGGAGCCTGGGTCCGTCGCCGGGCGCTGTGTCCACGAGTATCAGCGAGACACCGGCCTCGTTGGCCTCACCCTCGTAGTGGCGCTCGCCCGTCTCGCGAGCCCGCGGGCTCATTCCGGTTTGTACCTACCCGCCGGGAGCCGGGTGGCGATGCTCAGCCGGTTCCAGGCGTTGCTGGAGATGATCACGGCGAGCAAAGAGGCTAGCTCTCGCTCGTCGAACACGGCGGCAGCGTCGTTCCAGACGTCGTTGGGCACGTGGGTCTCGCTTACGAGCGTCACCGCCTCGGTGAGCGCGAGGGCCGCCCGCTCGCGCGGCGAGTAGCCCGGCGCCTCGCGCCAGGCGGGCAGCATGAACAGCCGCTCGCTCGCGTCGCCATTGTGAAGAGCGTCCTTCGAGTGCATGTCGAGGCAGAACGCGCAGCCGTTGATCTGAGCGCTGCGCAGCGCGATGAGATCGACCAGCCGCCGGTCGAGGCCCTCCGACGCAGCGGAGTCGAGCGCGTTCAGCGCGTCGTATGCCTCCGGCAGGAGGCGGTTGAAACGGATGCGCTGCTTGGGTGCGGTGTCAGTGGCAGTTGTTGTCATGCGCTGGAACCTAGGGAGATAATGGCCCTCTGCCCAGAGCCAATTCCCAACAACATGAGTGGGCCACTTCCGGCGTCGACCTGTTCGTCAACATCGATCGCCGCGGTGGCCTTCGCTCGAGCCTCGAACGCGCGCTGCGTGAGGCGATCGCCGACGGTCGGCTGCGAGCCGGCACAAGGCTGCCGCCCACCCGTGTGCTCGCCCAGGACCTCGGCGTCTCGCGCGGCACCGTGCTCGAGGCGTACACGCAGCTGGCGTCCGGTGGCTGGATCGTGGGGCGGCAAGGGTCCGGCACGGTGGTGGCGGAGATCGGTGTGCCCGAAAGCGAGCCCGCTTCGAAGGAGGGGCCGCATGAGATCGCCTGGCGCTACGACTTGCGCGAGGGGCGACCCGACCCGACCTCGTTCCCGCGCGCCGCATGGGTGCGTGCGCTTCGAAGGGCGCTCAGCGAGGCGCCGGCGGACGCTCTTGGACTCGGGGACAGCCGTGGCCGCCCGGAGCTGCACGAGCAGCTGGCCGCATACCTGGCTCGGGCGCGTGGACTGCGTGTCCGCCCACAGCAGATCATCGTCACCACCGGGTTCATGCAGGGGCTCAACCTCGTGGCCAGGGCGCTGGCCGCCGAGGGCCTTGCGTCGCTGGCGATGGAGGACCCGTGCCTGGTCTTTCACCGCGACGCCGTGGCCGCCGCCGGCCAGGCGATCGTGCGGTTGCCGATCGACGATGACGGCGCGCAGGTCGGGCGGCTGGGCCGAGAAACGCGTGCCGTGCTGCTCACCCCGAATCGCCAGCACCCGCTCGGCATGCCGCTCGCACCCGCCAGGCGCGCTCTGCTTGCCGAGTGGGCACGCGCCTCTGACGGTGTGGTGATCGAGGACGACTATGACGGCGAGTTCCGCTACGACGGCCGTCCCATCGGTGCGCTGCAGGGTCTCGAGCCCTCGCGGGTGATCTACGCCGGCACCGCCTCGAAGACTCTCGCCGCGGGCGTCAGGCTCGGTTGGCTCGTGCTCCCGCCCGATCTGATCGAGCCCGTGCTTGCGCAGAAGCGCCTGCTCGACTGGCAGACCGGCGCGCTCGAGCAGCTCGCTCTGGCGGAGCTGATCCGAAGCGGCGAGTACGACCGGCATATCCGCAAGATGCGCCTGCACTACCGGCGGCGCCGCGACCTGCTCGTCCGCGCGCTGAAGAGGCACGTCCCGGAAGACTCGATCGTCGGCACGTCGGCAGGGCTGAACGTCCTCCTGCGCACGCCTGGCCTGGAGGCGGAACGCGCGCTTCTCGAGGCGGCCGAGCGGCGGCGCATCCGCATCAACGGGCTGACGGCGAACGGCTATCCGCACGACCCGAGCGACCGTAGCCGCGCGGGGCTCATCATCGGCTACGCGGCGTCGCCCGAGCATGCCTACCCTGCCGCCGTCAGGCAGCTGGTGAAGGCGGTCAGCGGATAGGCCGCGAGCACACCGCGTGGCCGCACGCGCGGTACTCGAGCCCGATCTGCATCGGCCAGCGCCTGGAGAAGCGATAGGTGACGCCGTTCTCGCCGTGCTGCAGGATCACCACGTACGGAGTGCCGAAGCTCCAGCCGCCGTCGAAGCCCGAGAACGCATCCTCCCGGCCGGCGGAGTAGCCGGCGTCGTAGGTCCCGGCGTGCGCACGCGGGGACTTGCGATCCACCGACGAGCGCCCCACGAAGAACGCCGCGGCGCCGACGCTGATCAAGACCAGCGCGATGAGCGCGCGAACTCCCACTACGCCTGGAGCCTACGCCGAGCTCAGAACAGCTTGTACCTGTCGCGGTTGAGGAAGAAGCCGTGGCCCGAGCGGTTGCTGCAGCGCAACCCGCTGGTCTTGGAGGTGCAGCTGAACGAGCCGAACTTGCGCGTATTCCCGTAGGCGAGCGCCTTTGCGCGCTTGTCGTGGACCGAGTCCGAGACACAGAGCGTGGCCGCGCGGCCGGTCGGGTTCATGCCGAACGACCTGCCCCAGTCGAACTGGCAGCCGCGCGGCTTGGGCGCCTGGTGGGTGAGCCGCGACACGTCGCAGCGCAGGACCTGCGTGCTGCCGCTCTCGTGGAACCAGGCGCAGTAGATGTTCTTCGACGGTGTGCGGAACCAGGTGATGCTGCTGCTCGCACCGGCGGGCGCGACCACGATGGCAAGGACACAGGCAGCGAGCGCCAAGGGGGCCAGGTAGCGCATCTCGGCGCATCCTCTCAGGAGCTAGCATCGCGAGCAACAGGCGAGTGCCGGAAGCCCCCGCGTGGCCGGGGGCTTCCCGCGTCAGCCCTCGATGCCGTCGCGCAGCCGCTCCAGGGCCTGACGGATCAGCCGCGACACGTGCATCTGCGACACGCCGATGCGCTCGGCGATCTCCGACTGGGTGAGGTCCTCGACGAAGCGCAGCTGCAGCACGAGACGGTCGCGCGGCGGCAGCGCCCGGAGCTTGGGGCCGATCGTGGCCGAATACTCCGCCAGCTCGTAGCCGCCCTCGTCCACCGCTATGCGCTCGGCATACGACGGGCCATCCGGCTCATCCGTTCCGGGCATGTCCAGCGACAGGCTGTCGTAGGCCATGCCCGCCTCCATCCCCTCGAGCACCTCCTCATGCTCGAGGCCGGTGGCCTCGGCGATCTCCTTCGGGGTGGGCGAGCGGCCGAGCGTGTGCGACAGGTCGCCCAGCGCCTGGCTGACGCGAAGCGCCCGCTCCTGGGTAGCACGCGGCACATGCACGTCCCAACCGGAGTCGCGCAGGTAGCGCTTGAGCTCGCCGACGATGGTCGGCACCGCAAAGCTCGAGAAGGCGGTGCCGCGCTCGAGCTCGAATCGATCGACCGCCTTCACCAGGCCGATGCTGGCCACCTGCATGAGGTCGTCGGTCGACTCGCCCGGGCGCTCGAAGGTCCGCACGATCTTGCGAGCCAGCGGCAGGAAGCGCTCGATCAACTGCTGGCGTGCGGCGATGTCTCCCTCCAGGTGGTAGCGCGCCAGAAGCTCGCGCTCCTCGCCGTTGGGTCTACGATCGGTCACGGCCGGTGCCATGCCGAGCCACGACTCGCTCTTGATCTGTGTAAGACGGTGCACGCCCCTCGTCGACGAAACCCATGGAATCTGCGCGCCGGGTCTCTGGGGCGGCAAGGCGGTCGGCGGTGCTCTGGGCCGAACCGGACGCTGGAAGATAGCAGCGCGCACGGAGCCCGACGATGACTGACGCCGGGCAGTCAAAGGCGCTGCGCGTGCTCGTCGCCGACGAGGACCACGAGGCGCTCGACAACATCTCGAACCTGCTCGGCCAGATGGGCCACGAAGTGGCGGCCCGCGCCGTGGCCGTGGACGAGGTCGGCGCTCAGATCAAGGAGGACGAGCCCGACGTCGCCCTTGTGAAGCTGCACGACGACGACGAGCACGCGCTCGAGCTGATCGACGAGATCGCGCAGGAGGCGGCCTGTCCGGTGATCGCCCTGCTCGAGGTGCCGGAGCCCGACTTCGTCAGCCGCGCGGCCGAGAAGGGCATCTATGCGTACGTGCAGCCCGTGACCTCCGAGAAGCTACAGGGTGCGCTCGAGGTGGCCGTCCGGCGCCATGCCGACGTCGAGCGGTTGAACGAGGAGGTGGACCAGCTCGAGGGCGCGCTCGACAGGCGAGCCGTGATCGAGCGCGCGAAGGGCATCCTGATGGAGCGCCATTCGCTGGACGAGCGAGCGGCGTTTGAGCTGCTGCGCTCACACGCGCGCGCGAACAATCGCCGGCTGGTCGACGTCGCGCACGCCGTCACAGACGGCCACGCGCTGCTGCCGCGCGAGTAGCTCCGCTCAGCCGCAATCATTCCGGCGCACAGCGCGGCGAAACCCAAAGAAGGCCCTCCGGGGGCCGCGTATCCTAGGCCGATGCCCGCCCCGCTCGACGGCCTGAACGCCTCCCAGCGCGAGGCCGTGACTCACCCGGGCGGTCCGCTGCTCGTGGTGGCCGGGGCCGGCACTGGTAAGACGCGCGTGATTACCCGTCGCTTCGCGTGGCTCGTGGAGCAGGGCGTGACGGCGGACGGCGTGCTCGCGCTCACCTTCTCCACGGGCGCGGCGGCCGAGATGCGCGAGCGCCTCGAGGCGCTGATCCAAACGCCCTACGAGGAGCTGTGGGTGGCCACGTTCCACTCCTTCTGCACGCGCCTGCTGCAGGAGGAGGCACTGGAGGCGGGACTGGACCCGTTCGTCTCCCCGGTGACCCCGGCCGACCGTCTGGCGCTGATGCTCGACCGCATCGAGGACCTCACGCTGCGCTGTCACGAGATCCGCGGCAACCCGGCGCCGCTGCTGGCCAGCTTCATCGCGCGGATCGACCGTCTGAAGGACGAGATGGTTAGCGCCGGGGACTACGGGCGCTGGGCGCGCCGGCTGGCGGAGCGGGCCGAGACCGGCGACGACGCCGAGCGAGCACGGGCGGAGCGCGAATGCGAGTTCGCGCAGGTGTACGCCGACCACGACCGGCTGCTCGCCGCGCACGGCGCGCTCGACTTCGGCGATCTGATTCTGCACGCGTTCCGGCTGCTGCACGAGAAGCCGCACGTCCGCGAGCGTGTGGCCGCGCGCTTCGCCCACGTGCTCGTCGACGAGTACCAGGACACGAACTTCGCCCAGGGAGCGCTGCTGCGTCTGCTCTGCCAGGACCACCGCAACGTTACGGCGGTCGGCGACGACGACCAGGCGATCTACCGCTTCCGCGGCGCCTCGCGCAAGAACCTGCTCGACTTCCAGCGCGAGTACGAGGACTGCAGGGTGGTGAAGCTCGAGCGCAACTACCGTTCGGGCCAGCACATCCTCGACGCCGCGGGCGCGGTGGTGGCGGCCGGAGGCGAGCGGATCGAGAAGCGCCTGCGCGGCGGCAAGGGCGGTGAGGTGGCGTTCTGGCGCTGCCGCTCCGAGCGCGCCCAGGCGCAGACCGTGGCCGCCGAGTGCGAGCGGCTGGTCGCTCAGGAGGGCGTGCCGCCAGAGGAGATCTGCGTGCTGGTGCGTTCGGTAAAGAACGAGGGCCAGACGATCGGGAGCGCGCTGGAGGAGCGGGCCGTGCCGTTTCGACTGAACGGCGCCGCCGCCTACTTCCAGCGCACCGAAGTGCGCGACCTGCTCGCCTGGCTGCGGCTGCTGGCCGACCCCTCCGACTCGGGTGCCGTGGTGCGCGCGCTGTCCCGGCCGCCGATCGAGCTGCGCTCCGTGGACATCGCGCGGCTCACCCAGCTGGCTCGGCGCCGCCGGTTAGACATGGTGGCGGGGATGGTGGCGGCCTGCGACGGGCCACAGCTCTCGCCCGAGGGCCGTGACCGCGTGCAGGCCTTCCTCAAGCTCTACCGCTCGGCATCGGCGGCGTTCGCCGAGATGCGCCCGGACGCCTTCGTGCACCGGCTGGTGGAGCGCATCGGCCTGCGCCGCCAGCAGGTGTTCGCCGCACAGGCCGACACGGTGGAGCGGCTCGTGAACATCGCCAAGCTCAGCGAGCTGGCCAGTGCCTACATGCGCCGCCAGCCGGAGGCCACGCCGCGCGACTTCGTGCGCTACGTGGCGGCGGTGGCCGAGGCGGGGCTGCGCGAGGAGGAGGCGGCGCCCGACGAGCTCGCCCACGCGGTGCAGGTGATGACGATGCACTCCGCCAAGGGACGCGAGTTCGAACACGTCTTCGTCCTAGGGTTGAGCGCCAACCGCATGCCCGGGCCCCTGCGCCGCACCGGCGACGGCGTGCCGAACGAACTGCTCAAGGAGTCGCTCCCGGAGGACGACCGCCACGCACATGAGGACGAGATGCGCCGGCTGCTGTACGTGGCGATGACGCGCGCCCGGAAGGGGCTTGTACTCGCGTGGGCGGAGGTGGGGGAGCGGGCACGGCCGTCTCCGTTCTACGAGGAGGCTCGCGCGGCGCTGCGCGCCGGCGAGGACGTGCACGAGGACGAGCTCTTCGGCCCGGCCGAGGGGCTCCACTCCACGTTCCGGCTGCTGCGCGACGAGCTGCTCGACAATATCTCGCGCGTCGGCGGGCGCCTCAACGACATGCGCCTCGACACCTACCTCGAGGTGGACCAGTCGGTGGTGCGCTATCTCGAGCTCCTGAAGGTGGCCGCGTTGATCGACCGCGAGCGCGAGGGCCAGTCGCTCGCGCAGGCTCTGCCCGAGGTGAACGAGCTGCTGCTGCAGGCCACCACGCTCGAGCAGCGCGACCTGTTCCTCGCCTCCGCGCTCGACGACTACCTGGTGGACACCAAGCGCGACGAGCGCCGGCGCGCGGAGGCCATCAGCGGCGGCGGCGACCAGTCGCTCGAGACGTTCATCCCGCGCCGTGGCGACGGCCTGATGCTGTCGGCCTCCGACATCGAGACCTACCGGCTCTGCCCGCTCAAGTACAAGTTCGCGCGTGTCTTCCGCATCCCGCAGGAGCCGACGATCAACCAGCGCTTCGGCATCGTCGTGCACCAGGTGCTGGAGCGCTTCCACGCAGGCGGGGGCGGCTCGCTCGACGACCTCATGCGCCTGTTCGAAGCAAGCTGGCGGCGCAGCGGCTTCGGCGACTCGAACGACGAGTTGCAGTTCCGCGACAAGGCCGTGGGGGCGCTCACCCGCTACTGGGAGCTCGACCGCTCACGCGAGGCCCAGCCCACCTGGTTCGAGCGCAGCTTCTCGTTCCGGCTCGGGCCGCACCTGCTGCGCGGCCGCGTGGACCGGGTCGACCGCATGCCCGACGGCCGCTATGAGCTGATCGACTACAAGACCGGCAAGCCGAAGACCGCGGCCGAGCTGCGCGAGGACGTGCAGCTGTCGCTCTACCAGATGGGCGCGCGCGAGTCGTGGGAGCTCGAGACCTCCGCGCAGAGCTACTACTACGTGCTCGACAACGAGAAGGTGCCGGTGGAGCACTCGGAGGAGGAGCTCGACCGGGTGCGCGGCACGGTGACCGCGATCGCCGAGGGTATCCTCGGGCAGGAGTTCGAGCCCACCCCGTCGCGCGACATCTGCCCGTTCTGCGACTACCGGATCATCTGCCCGGCGGCGGAGAAGTAGCCGGTCTCAGTCCGGATCCGGGCCGCGTTGGCGCAGGAATCGCTGGAAGTCGCGCGCAATCGAGTCGGCCGACGGGATGTTCTCCGGGGCCGGGCTGATCTCGTCGGCCTCGTCCATCGACTCCTCGAGCTTCTCGACGAACGCCTTCACCTCGGGGTCGCTCTCTACCGCGGCGTTCACCTGGCGGTCGTAGTCCTCTGAGGCCTCTTCGAGCGCACTGCCGTCCACGGCAACGCCCGCCAAGCCCTCGAAGCGCCGGACCAGCGCAAGCGCAGCCTTCGGGTTCGGCGCTGCCGCCACGTAGTGCGGCACCGCGGCCCAGAGGCTCGCCGACGGCACGCTCGCGCGCTGGCAGGCGTCGTGCAGCACGCCCACGATGCCGGTCGGGCCCTCGTAGGTGGTGCGCTCGAGGCCGAGGCGGTCGATCAGGTCCTGGTCCGAGGCCAGTCCGGAGATCGCTGTGGGGCGGGTGTGCGGCACGTCGGCCAGCAGGGCGCCCATCGTGAGCACGAGTCGGACGCCCAGGGCGCTGGCGGCGGCCACCACGGCGCTGGCGAACGAGCGCCAGCGCAGCGACGGCTCCACGCCCTGGAGGAACACGAGGTCGCGCTCGGCGGCGGGAATGCGCGCGGCGGAGAGGACGGTGGCGGGCCAGTCGATCGTGCGGGCGTGACCCTCGACCAGGCGCACGGTGGGCCGCACGGCGGTGAAGTCGAAGAACTCCTCGGGATCGATTCGGGCCACCTCGGCGGCGTCGAAGCTCTCGACGAGGAAGCCGAGCGCGGCCGAGGCGGACTCGCCCGCGTCGTTCCAACCCTTGAACGCGGCCACCAACACGGGGTCGCGAAGCACCGGCTTGTCGGTCCAGATCAGCGGATCCATCTAGCTTCACCGTAGCGGAGCCTGCAAGCTGCGTCCGACGCCAATTCCAAGATGGGCATCTGTGGAAGCCGGCATTCGGACCACGGTGGCAGAGCTTCGCCCTGGCGCCGAAGT
Organism: Actinomycetota bacterium; assembly: GCA_046727635.1. Lineage (GTDB taxonomy): Bacteria > Actinomycetota > Thermoleophilia > Solirubrobacterales > Thermoleophilaceae > JAICJR01. Next base: position 8,820 of record JBKPDA010000151.1, read on the forward strand.
GGATGGTGCCTTCGCCTGCACGCGCAAGGAGCGGCTCACGGCGCGCAACGGCAGCGCGTATCTGGCCGTCGAGCTGCGCGATCGAACAGGGGCGATCACCGGCCGCGCGTTCCGGGAGGCCGACTTCCTGGCGGGCCAGTTCGAGCGCGGCGACCTCGTGCGAGTGAAAGGACGTGTGGAGCGCTTTCGCGACGAGCTGCAGATCGAGGTGAGCGAGATCCAACGGGCGGACTCGGACCTCGATCCGACAGAGTTCCTCCCCAGCGCATACCGCGACCTCGACGAGCTCGACGGCTTCCTCGAGCACCTGGCGCGCGAGGTCTTCGACCCCGACTACCGGCGGCTGCTGGACTCGTTCCTTGGCGACGAGGGCTTCCGTGCCGAGCTTCGGCTCGCCCCTTGCACGCGCGCGGGCCACCACGCGTACCTCGGCGGCCTGCTCGAGCACACCGTGGCGGTTGCCACGCTCGGGCAGGAGACGTGCACGCTGCATCCGCGCCTCAACTCGGACCTGCTGATCACGGCGGCGCTGCTTCACGACGTGGGCAAAACACGCGAGTTCACGCTCGGCGCCGAGATCGGGCTGAGCGACGAGGGGCGGCTGGTGGGGCACGTGGCCCTGGGCCAGCAGATCGTGGCCGACCGTTGCGCTCGCCTGGCAGACTTCCCGCAGGACAAGGCGATCGCCGTGTCGCACTGCATCCTCACCCACCACGGCGCGGATGGCGTCCCTGGCCGACGCTTCGGCTCGGCCGAGGCGCTCGCGCTCTACCGGCTGAACGCGCTCGACGCCGGCGTGAAGGGCGCCCTCGAGCAAGGGCTGGCGGCATGAGGATCCGCGCCGCGGAGCCGCAGGACTTCGACGCCGTCAGCGATCTGCTGGAGCTCTTGGGCCGAGCGGAGGTCACGGACGCGACGCGCGACCGCTGCCGCGAGATCTACGCCGCCCAGATCTCGGACCCGGCCGTGCACCACCTCGTGGCCGAGGACGAGGACGGCAACGTGGTGGGCTTCTGCTCGCTCCACTTCCGCAACCGGCTCAACCACCCCACGGCCCAGGCATGGATTCCCGACCTGTTCGTGTCCGAGAGCGCCCGGCGCCGAGGCATCGGCCGCGCGCTTCTGCTGGAGGCCGAGGAGCGCGCCCTCGATCGCGGCTGCTGGGACCTCACGCTCGAGTCTGCCTACCACCGGACCGAGGCGCACCAGCTGTACACGAGCTTCGGCATGCGCGACGGGGGCAAGTACTTCCGCAAGCTGCTGGGCTAGGGTCCCCCGCGTGGCGCTGAACGAGTCGGACCCCGCCGTGCGCCTGAAGCTGTCGGCGTTGGAGGCGGCAATGCCGGGGCGCGACGCGATCGTCTTCGGCGACATGTGGGTGGTCGAGGGCGGCTACACGCAGCGCTGCCTAGAGCTCGGCTGTGAGCGCGCGACGCTGATCGATTCGTTCGAGACCGACGGCTGGCTCGAGGCGCG
>JBKPDA010000152.1:0-12652 GCA_046727635.1 Actinomycetota bacterium
GATACCGGCCGTACGCATCAGATTCGAGCCCACATGGCTGCGATCGGTCACCCGATCGTCGGCGATTTTCAGTATGGAGGCGGGGCCACTGGAGAAAGATTTGGGCTAACGCGCCAATTTCTCCATTCAGCGCATCTGAGGTTTCGTCATCCCACCACGGGGGCACAACTCCGCTGCGAGTCCAAACTACCCGCTGACCTGCGTCGCACGCTCGACGCAGCTCGGTGGGAGCCAGTCTCCGAAGGGCCAGACGGGGACTGAACATAGAACGGAGCGGGGCGGTCTTCGGACCGCCTCGTCTTCTTTCTGGGTCACAGGTCACAGGTCACAGGGGAGCCCGAGGCCGTTTCTGTCACCTGTGATCTGTCAGCTGTGACCTCGCCCTTCTATGCTTCACCGCTGGTCAACCAACTACCTCGCCAGCGAAAACCACGCCCTGCCCGGAAACGGGTCCGTGTCGATAGCTGGCGAGCTGCCGTGCAACCAACAAGGGAGTAGCTGTGGCTCAAGTAGGCATCAAAGAGCTGCTGGAGGCCGGCGTTCACTTCGGCCACCAGACGCGTAGATGGAACCCCAAGATGCGCCGCTTCATCTTCGGCGAGCGCGGCGGGATCCACATCATCGATCTTCAGCAGACCGTCAAGCTGCTGGAGCAGGCACAGAACTTCGCCGCCGAGGTGGCCAGCCGTGGCGGCACGGTGCTCTTCGTCGGCACCAAGAAGCAGGCGCGTGACGCCGTGCGGGACGCCGCGACGAATGCCGGCATGCCGTTCGTGAACCAGCGCTGGCTGGGTGGCCTGCTCACGAACTTCCAGACGATCAACAAGCGGATCCGGCGCCTGCACCAGCTCAGCGAGTGGACCGAGGACGGCACGCTCGAGCTGCTGCCCACGCGCGAGCGGATCGGCGCCATCAACGAGCGCGAGAAGCTCGAGATGAACCTCGGCGGCGTGCGCAACATGCAGCGCACCCCCGACGCCGTGTTCGTGGTCGACCTGAAGACCGAGGCGATCGCGGTGCGCGAGGCCGAGCGTCTGCGTATCCCGATCATCGGCCTCGTGGACACCAACGTTGACCCCGATCCGGTGACCTTCCCGATCCCCGGCAACGACGACGCGATCCGCTCGTGCAAGCTGATCGTGGACGCGATCGGCGACGTGGTGGCCGAGCGCGCCGCGAGGTTCCGCGCCGAGGAGGAGGCCGCGCGACGTGAGCGCGAGGAGCAGGAGCGGCGCGAGGCCGAGGAGCGCGCACGGCGCGAGGCCGAGGAGCGCGCGCGGCAGGAGGCCCAGGAACGTGCCGCCGCGGAGGCCGCCGCGGCCCAGGCGGCGGCCGCTGCCCAGCAGCAGCAGGAGGCCGCCCAGCAGCAGCAGCAGCAGCAGGCAGCGCCGCAGCAAGAGGCCGCACCACAGCAGGAGGCCGCACCACAGGAGGTCGCACCCCCACAGGAGGCCGCGCCGCAGGAGCAGCCCCCACAGGCGCCGCCTGCAGAGCCGCAGGCCGAGGCACAGCCCGAAGAGGTCCAGGAGGAAGTGAACCGGTGAGCACCGTGGAGATCAGCGCCAAGGACGTGAAGGCCCTGCGCGACCGCACGGGCGCGGGGATGATGGACTGCAAGGCGGCGCTCACCGAGTCCGGCGGCGACGTGGACAAGGCCATCGAGATCCTGCGCGTGAAGGGCCAGGCTCAGGCGGCTAAGCGGGGTGAGCGAGTGGCGTCGGAAGGCGCCGTGGGCAGCTACATCCACTCGACCGGCAAGATCGGCGTGCTCGTGGAGGTTGACTGCGAGACGGACTTCGTGGCCCGCAACGACGACTTCAAGGAGTTCGTTCGCGAGGTCGCCCTCCACATCGCAGCTGCGAACCCGCAGTACGTCTCCGAGGAAGATGTCTCGGAGGAGGCGCGCGCGGCGGAGATTCGCGTGTTCGAGGAGCAGGCCGCCGACAAGCCGGAGCAGGCTCGCCCGAAGATCGTTGAGGGCAAGCTGCGCAAGTGGCTGGGAGAGGTCGTGCTCCACAACCAGACGCACGTGAACAGCGAGAAGCACGAGGGCAAGACCATCGAGCAGCTGCGCCAGGAGATCGCCGCGAAGACCGGCGAGAACGTGGTGATCCGCCGCTTCACCCGCTACGCGGTGGGGGAGGAGTAGCCGCCTCCGTGGAAGACGGCAGACCCGCCTTCCGCCGGATCCTCCTCAAGCTCTCCGGCGAAGCCCTCCTGGGCGAGCACGAATACGGCGCCGATCCTGACCGGATCGGCGCGATCGCCGACCAGGTGAAGCACGTGGTCGACCGCGGCGTGGAGGTGGCGATCGTGGTGGGCGGCGGCAACATCTACCGCGGCCTGAAGGGCGCCGCCGCGGGCATGGACCGCGCAACCGGCGACTACATGGGCATGCTTGCCACCGTGCTAAACGCGCTGGCGATGCAGGACGCGCTGGAGAAGCGCGGATCGCACACGCGCGTACAGTCGGCGATCACGATCTCCGAGGTGGCGGAGCCCTACATCCGCCGGCGAGCGATCCGCCACCTCGAGAAGGGGCGCATCGTGATCTTCGCGGCGGGCACGGGCAACCCGTTCTTCACCACCGACACCGCCGCGGCACTGCGCGCGCTCGAGATCCACGCGGAGGCGCTGCTGATGGCCAAGAACGCGGTGGAGGGCGTCTACGACGACGACCCGCGCACGAACCCCGACGCGAACTTCATCGCCGAGCTCACGCACCACGAGGCGATCGAGCGCCGGCTGCAGGTGATGGACTCGACGGCGCTGTCTCTCTGCATGGACAACCACCTGCCGATCTACGTCTTCAACGTCGACGACGAGCGCAACATCGACCGGATAGTGTCCGGCCAGCGAGTGGGGACGGTGGTGTCTACATGAGTGAGCTGGTCGACGAGCTGCTGGTCGACGCCGGGGAGCGCATGCAGAAGTCGGTGGAGGCCACGCGAAGCGAGTTCGCGACGGTGCGCACCGGCCGCGCGTCGCCGCACCTGCTCGACCGCATCGAGGTCGACTACTACGGCGCGAAGACGCCGCTGCGGCAGCTGGCAAACATCTCCGCCACGGAGGCCCGCCTGCTCACCGTGACTCCCTACGACAAGTCCTCGATCAAGGCGATCGAGAAGTCGATCATGGAGTCCGACGTGGGGCTGACGCCGTCGAACGACGGCAGCGTGGTCCGGCTGACCATCCCCGAGCTCACCGAGGAGCGGCGCAAGGAGCTGGTGAAGGTGGTGCACGGGATCGCCGAGCAGGGCCGCGTGGCGGTGCGCAACGTGCGCCGGGACGTGATGCACGACCTGCGCGAGCTGAAGAAGGAGGGCGAGGTGGGCGCCGACGAGGAGCACCGCGCCGAGACCGAGCTGCAGAAGCTCACCGACTCCCACACCGGGGACATCGACAGCTTCCTCGCCGGTAAGGAAGAAGAGATCCTCGAGGTCTGAGGCCGGTGCCCGCGCGGCACGTCGCCATCATCATGGACGGCAACGGTCGCTGGGCCGGGCAGCGCGGGCTGAACGTCCTGGAGGGCCACCGGGAGGGCGCCCGCGCGTTGAAGCGCACCGTGCAGAACTCCGTGAAGCTCGGAATCGAGGAGCTGACCGCGTACACGTTCTCCACCGAGAACTGGACGCGGCCCGACCCCGAGGTGCAGGGCCTGATGGCGCTGTTCGCGGAGATGATCGAGACCGAGACCCCCGAGCTCGACGAGGAGGGCGTGCGGATGCGCTTCATCGGCCGCTTGGAGGGCGTGTCCGACGAGCTGCGCCGCCAGATGGACTGGGCCGAGGGCAAGACCCGCGGCAACTCGCGGATGACGCTGTTCGTGGCCTTCAACTACGGCGGCCGCGCCGAGATCCTCGACGCGGCCGCGCGCTACACCGGCGGCGGCGAGGAGGAGTTCGCGCGGCTCTTGTACGCGCCCGACATGTCGGATCCCGATCTGGTGATCCGCACGAGCGGCGAGATTCGCCTGTCGAACTTCCTGCTCTGGCAGTCTGCCTACTCGGAGCTTGTGTTCTCCGATGTGCTGTGGCCGGACTTCGACCTGCCCGACCTCGAGGCGGCGCTTCAGGAGTTCGAGGCCCGCCAGCGACGCTTCGGGGCGCGCTAGCAGTGGCCACGCGGCGCCGAAGGCCGCCGCAGCGTCGCCGCCAGCCGCCGCGGCGGCGGCGCCGGCGCGGACGCTCGGACACGAGCGCGCGGGTGCTCGTGGCGATTCCCGGCATCGCGTTCGCGGCGGTGATCGTGGCCTACGGCGGGCTGGTGTTCGCCCTCGGGCTCTTCGTCGTGGGGGCGGTGTGCATGGCCGAGCTCTACCGGCTCACCGAGCGGGTGCGGCCCGTGGCCCTGGCGGGCTACCTGGCGCTGATCGGGATGCTGCTCGCTGCTCGCTACGGCGGTCAGTTCCAGATGCTGCTGATCCTGATGGCGTCGGTGCCGGCCACGTTCCTGCTGCTGCTCGCCCGACCGCGCCGTGAGCACGCCGCGTGGGGGATGGCGATGACGCTGCTGGGGATCCTGTGGATCGCCGGGGCGCTGTCGCACGGCGTGCTGCTGCGCGAGCTCCCGCACGGCGGTGCGCTCGTGCTCGACGTCCTGATCGGCACCTTCGTAGGCGACACGGCCGCCTACTTCGGCGGGCGCGCCTGGGGCAACCGGCCGCTGGCGCCGGAGATCTCCCCGAACAAGACCGTGGAAGGGCTGATCACCGGCATCATCGGCGGCACGATCGCCTTCTGGGGCTTCGAGGTGGCCTACCAGCAGTTCATGCCGGGCACGCACGCGCTGATCATCGGCCTATCGGTCGCCCTGGCGGCGCCGATAGGCGACCTGTTCGAGTCGGCGATCAAGAGGGATTTGCAGGTGAAGGACACGGGGCGTGTGTTTGGGGCGCATGGGGGGGCGCTGGATCGGTTGGATGCGGTGTTTTTCACGGTGGTGACCGCTTACTACGTGGTGGTGGCGTTGACGTAGGTGTGGGGTGTGGGGTCTGGGGTGTCGGGCCTTCCCCACACCCGACACCCGACACCCGAGACCCGAGATGTAGTCTCCCCGCCGATGTTCAAGGACCTAACCGTCGTCGCCCCCGACCGCCCTGGTACGTTGGCCGAGCTGGCCGACGCGATCGGGCGGGCCGGCATCAACATCGAGGGCGTGGCGGGCTACTCGGCTGGGGGGCAGGGCGTCATCCATCTGCTGGTCGAGGACCACCGCGGCGCGCGGGCCGTGGTGGAGCAGCTGGGGCTCGAGGTGGCGGACGAGCGAGATGTGCTCGTCGTGGACACCGAGGACCGGCCGGGCGGCCTCGCGGCGGTGACCACACGCGTGGCCGCGTCGGGCGTGAACCTCGACTTCCTCTACGGCGTTCGCGGGCGGCTCGTGATGGCTCCCGAGGACTTCGACAGGGCCGAGCGCGCCCTGTAGGGCGGCCCCGAGTCGAAAATCTTTAACTCCTGGCGCGTTTCAAACGCTCCCGCCCGGAAACCGCACTTACTGCAGATGCGGTACCGCCACGATGGCTCCCACCTACCGCATGCGGCAGCTTGGACCCGCGCCGTAACGATCCTGCTTGCCACCACGATGCTCGTTCTGGTCCCAGCCACCACAGCCTCCGCATCCCCGCGTCACGCCGGGGCGCTCGGTTCTCCGGCCCAGATCCGTGCCTTCCAGCGCGCCCAGGGCCTGACCGCGGACGGCGTCGTCGGGCCCGACACACGCTGGGCGCTCGCCAAGGTGCCGCACGGCCACGTGCGCACGACGAACGCCGCGCCCGCCTCTCCCGGCGAGTCCGTCGAACTGGCGGCTCCGGCATCCGCCCGCCCAACGCGCCCGCGGCCCGCGTACCTCGCCATGCTCGTCGGCGGGCTCGCGATCCTGGCGGCGGTGGCCTACAAGACGCTGCGAGAGCCCGCGAGCTATCGCTACCGCGTGCTGCGCGACAGCCTGAGGCGGCCAGTCGGCCGCCCCGCCGCGCGCGTGCGAATGGTTCGCGGCCGGGTGTTGGCGGCGGGGCGCGCCCCACGCGCCGGCATCGGCAGGTTCAACGGCGCCGTCTGCGCAATCACAGAGCTTCAGGGGGAGCGGTGCTTCCTCGTCCGCGACAAGAGAAGGCCACGAGGCGTGTGGGTCTTCGAGTCGGAAGTTCGCGACCTGGAGGAGCCCCACGACCTAGAGCCACCGCCTCAAGTGCGATGAGGGCGGTGGAGGAGAGAGTCGCGCCCGTAACGGCGGTGCACGTGCCGGCCGCGCAGCTGTCGCACCGAGTCGAGCGCGCCACGGTCCTGCGCTATGCGCTGCTCGGCACCGACATCGGCGCCGCCTGCGTGGCAGCCACGGCGGGCGCGATCGCCGGGGGGCTTTCCGGCATCTCCTCCGCTGTGCTCGCGGGGACCCTGATCGTGTGCTGGCCGCTGGTGGCTTTCGCCGCCGGCCTCTACTCGGTGGACGAGCTGAGGTCCTGGGCCAGCGGGATCCCCGAGTCGCCGCGGCTGCTCGTCGCCGTGCTGCTCATGTCGTGGCCGCTCGCCGGTCTGTTGTCGGCGCTCGGCGAGGAGCAGGCCGCGCAGGGCGCGATCGTTGCGAGTGTCGGGCTGGCCATCTTCGGCGCCTTCGGACGTGCCGCCACGCGGGCCTGCGCTCACCGGTTGTCGCCGCTTCGCCAACGCAGCGTTATCGTCGGCTCGGGAAGCATCGCGGCGGACGTGGCCAGGAGGCTGCTGGACCACGACGAGCTCGGCGTGGAGCCGATCGGTCTGGTGGACGACGAGCCCGAGGCCTCCAACCTGCCCGTGCTGGGACAGATCGACGAGCTCGAGGAGATCCTGCCGCGGCAGTCGGTGGACCGCGTGATCATCTCGTTCTCGCGCGCTCCCTACGACCGGCTGCAGAGCTGCATCCGGGTCTGCCGCGATCACGGCGTGGCGGTCGACGTGGTGCCGAGGCTGTACGAGTTCCTCGACGGTGCCCGGCCGGTGGACGCCGTTGGCGGCATGCCCCTCCTCTCGATCGGGGTGCCGCACCTATCGCGCTCGGCGCGGGCGGCCAAGCGGGCTCTCGACGTGGTGGCGGCGGCGCTGATGGCCTTCCTGATGCTGCCGTTGCTCGTCATGATCGCGGTGGCGATCAAGGTGGAGTCGCGCGGGCCGGTGCTGTTCCGCCAGCGGCGCGCGGGCCGCGGCGGGAAGCCGATCGAGCTCCTCAAGTTCCGCACGATGTTCGCCGACGCCGAGGAGCGAAAGCCCGAGCTGACGGGCGCCAACGAGATCCGCGAGGGCGTGATGTTCAAGATCCGCCTCGATCCGCGGGTGACCAGGGTCGGCCGGTTCCTGCGCCGCCTATCGCTGGACGAGCTGCCGCAGCTGTTCAACGTGCTGCGCGGCGAGATGAGCCTGGTGGGCCCGCGGCCGCTGGTCTTCCCCGAGCTCGAGGCGCTGGCCGAGACCTGGCAGGCGCGCCGCCTCGACCTGCGCCCCGGTATGACGGGTGCCTGGCAGGTGGCCGGCCGCTCGAACCTCAGCTTCCGCGAGATGGTGCGGCTGGACTACCAGTACGTGGCCGGATGGACCCTCGTACGCGACCTCGAGATCCTGCTGGCGACGATTCCCGCGGTGCTGTCTGGGCGCGGGGCCTGGTAGCTAGTAGGGCGACGGACCGCCGAACATCTCGCCCAGGCGCGCCGCCACCCCCAGATCGCCCTCGATGTCGATGCGGCCATCCATCATCGCGGCGGCCGGGTGCAGCTCGCCGGCGACCACACGGGCGAAGTCGGGCAGCGCCATCCGGATCCTCAGCGCGGGATCGGCGCCGTCGCGCTGCTCCGCGCTCGCGCGGCCGTCCTCGACGCGCAGCGTCCAGCGGTCGGGCGGGCGTCCGCCGTCGGCCACGTGGCGCAGCTCGTAGACGATCTCGCCCTGGAACCCGGCGCTCACCTCCGGCACGTAGGCACGTGCCATCGCGCCGAAGATGGCCTTCTGGGCGATCGTCCGCCCGAAGCGCCGCTCCAGCTCCGCGTCCGAGCGGCCGCTGACCAGCTTCGCCAGCGCCGCCTGGCCGCCGCGCTGGAGGGCGCTGCGCGCCTCGTCAGCGGCCTGCCCCGGCAGCTTCGACAGGTCGAGCCGGGCCACGCGGCGGCGCTCGCGTGACAGCTCGGCCGGCTCGTCGATCGTGTAGGCGGGAGCCGGCCGCGGGGGCTCGCGGCGAGCCAGCGCCCGCTCGATCGCCGGCCCGAGCCGCTCGAGCTTCGCGCGCTCGTGCTCGTCGGCTCGCGCCGCGAAATCGGGCAGCACCTGCTCTCCGAACAGCTCGAGGCTGTGGCAGATGTCCTCGTGGCGGTTGCGGCCGGCCTGGAGCACGAACACCATCTGGTCCACGCCCTGCGCCTCGTAGCGGCTGCACAGCTCCGCGATCTGCGCCGGCGTGCCCACCGCGCCGCGCAGCGAGCCCACGCCCTCCTGCAGCAGCCGGACGCCCAGCGGCATCTGGTTGGCGGTGATCGCCTCGGGCGAGAAGCCGGTCTCGGCACGGCGCTCGAGGAACTCGTCCCAGATGTTCGTCACGCCGGGCGTGTGTGGGGAGATGCCGTAGTAGTGGACCAGCGAGTAGCCGAAGAAGTTGCCGCCGTCGGCGCCGCGCGCGATCGCCTGCCCCTCGTCCTCGTGGCACATCATCGGGAGCACGACGGTCACGTTCGGGTTCACCGCGAAGCCCGCCGGCACGCACTCCTCCGACTCGATCAGCTCGTAGTACTCGCGCACCCACCGGCCCGCGTCCTCGGGCTCCACGAACGAGAACGACAGCGCCCCGATGCCCTTGCGCGCGGCCAGGTGGATCGTCTCGCGGCGGCTGCAGGCCACCCACAGCGGCGGGTGCGGCTTCTGGAACGGCTTGGGCAGCACGTTGCGCGGCGGCATGCGGAAGTGCTCGGAGTCCCAGCCGGCGAACGGCTGCTCCACGAACATGCGGGTGATCGCGTCGAGGGCGTCGTCCCACTGGTCGCGCTTCATCTCCCGGTCCACCAGGAACCCGCCCAGCTCGGCGCCCGAGCTCGACTCGCCGGTGCCGAACTCGAGCCGCCCGTCGCAGATCAGGTCGAGAGTGGCGATGCGCTCCGCCACTCGCGCGGGATGGTTCACCTGCTGCGGCAGCTGCACGATCCCGTGGCCAAGCCGGATGCGCTTCGTACGCTGCGACGCCGCCGCCAGGAACACCTCGGGCGCCGACGAGTGTGAGTACTCCTCGAGGAAGTGGTGCTCGACCTCCCAGACGTAGTCGAACCCCACCCGGTCGGCGATCTCCACCTGCTCGAGCGCGTCCTTCAGGAGCTTGTGCTCGGCGCCGTCGTCCCAGGGTCTCGGCAACTGGTGCTCATAAAAGATCCCGAAACGCACGCGAGGATCGTAAACCCGTCCCTAGACTCGGGGACGTGCGCAGGGTGATCATCCTTGGTTCGACCGGCTCGATCGGCACGCAGGCGCTGGACGTGGTGGAGCGCAGCTCCGAGCTCGAGGTGGTGGGGCTCGCGGCGGCCACACGGGTGGAGCCGCTGATCGAGCAGGCCACGCGCTACGGCGTGGAGCGCGTGGCGCTCGCCGACGAGCCGAGCGCTGCCCGCGCCGCCGAGCTGTGGACCGGCGGCCAGGTGCTGGGCGGCGCCGAGGGGCTGATCGAGCTGATCACCGACTCCGACGCCGATCTGGTGCTCAACGGTCTCATGGGCTCGGCAGGTCTCGGCCCCACGATCGCCGCGCTGGGAGAGGGCATCGACCTGGCGCTGGCCAACAAGGAGAGCCTTGTGGTGGGCGGCGAGCTGGTCACGGCGCTGGCCGAGGCCACCGGCGCGCGGATCCTCCCGGTGGACTCGGAGCACTCGGCTCTCTTCCAGCTGATCTCCTCCGAGAGCCCGGGCACGGTCGACCGCCTGGTGCTCACCGCCTCCGGCGGCCCTTTCCGCGGCCGCACCGCGGCTGACCTGACCAACGTGACCGTGCAGGAGGCGCTTGCGCATCCCACCTGGGACATGGGCGGGAAGATCACGATCGACTCGGCCACTTTGATGAACAAGGGCCTCGAGCTGATCGAGGCGCGCCACCTCTTCGGGGTCGACTACGACCGCATCGACGTGGTGGTGCACCCGCAGTCGATCATCCACGCGCTCGTGCACCTGAACGACGGCGCCTCGCTCGCGCACATGGGCTACCCGGACATGCGAGTGCCGATCTCCTACGCGCTGCATTACCCCGAGCGCGCCGACGTGCCCGTAAAGGCGCTCGACCTCGCCGAGCTGGGCCAGCTGACGTTCGAGCCCCCCGACGTGGAGGCGTTCCCTTGCCTGCGCCTCGCCCGCGAGGCCGCGGTGGCGGGTGGCACGGCGCCGTGCGTGCTGAACGCCGCCAACGAGGTGGCGGTCAGCGCCTTCCTCGATGACGAGCTGTCGTTCCTGGGCATCGCCGAGGTGATCGAGCGAGCGCTCGAGCAGCTGCCGGCCGAGCCGGTGCGCCACTTCTCCGATCTCTACCGGGCCGACACGGCCGCCCGCGAGCTGGCCCGTGAGCTCGTGGAGGGGGTGCGGGCGTGAGCTGGGTGATCGTCTTCGCGGGCTTCATCGCGCTGATCATCCTTCACGAGCTGGGCCACTTCACGGCGGCCAAGGCCGTGGGCATGCGCGTGGAGCGCTTCTCGCTCTTCTTCCCGCCGCTCCTGTTCAAGAAGAAGATCGGCGAGACCGAGTACGCGATCGGCGCGATCCCCGCGGGCGGCTACGTGAAGATCAGCGGGATGAGCCCGGCGGAGGACCTGCCGGACGAGGTGCGCACGCGCGCTTATCACGCGCAGCCGCCGTGGAAGCGGATCGTGGTGATCGCCGCCGGGCCGGCGGTGAACCTGGTGATCGCCTTCGTGGTGCTGTTCATCTTCTTTGCCGCAATCGGGCCCCGCGGCGCGAGTGACACGATCGGCACGATCGAGAAGGGCTATCCGGCCTACGGCGTCCTGCACCTGCACGACAAGCTCGTCTCCGTGGACGGCGTAACCGGCACGCCCGCCCAGCTGTCCAAGCAGATCGCCACCCACAAGTGCGCGGTGCAGCCACCGGTGAAGGGCTGCCGCGCCACCACGCCGGCCCAGGTGGTGGTGGAGCGCAACGGGCACCCCGTCAAGGTCACGCTCACCCCGATCTACGACCCCGCGAACCAGAAGGTCCGCCTTGGCTTCGGCTTCGGGGATGGGCCGCGCGAGCCGTACGGAGTGGGCGAGGCGGTGAGCCAGTCCGCGAGCCAGTTCTGGTACATCACGAAGCAGACCGCGAGCCTGCCGGTGCGCATCATCAACCCCGAGCAGCGCAAGCAGATCTCGGGCATCGTCGGGGTGAGCGACGTGGCGCACCAGACGGTTGCGACCGACCCCGGGCTGGCCGTGCTCCTGCTCGCGGTGGTGTCGCTGTCGCTCGCGATCGTGAACCTGTTCCCGTTCCTGCCGCTCGACGGCGGGCACATCTTCTGGGCCGTCGTGGAGAAGGTGAGACAGCGGCCGGTGCCCTACAGCGTGATGGAACGCGCCGGCGTGGTGGGCTTCATGCTCGTGATCCTGCTGTTCATCATCGGCTTCACGAACGACATCGACAAGCTGACGAACGGCGGCTTCAAGACGCGCTGAGCGGGCGCTCGTCTGCGCGGCGGGGGCGAATTTCGGGACCTGAAGCCATTTCCCGGGAAATCACAGTCAGGTGACCGCCAGATCGCAAAATTGGTCGACCGCCAGCACGGGGTGGTGGCTGTCTGGCAGCTCCGTGAGCTTGGGTTCGGCAGGGGCGCCATCGACTGGCGGTTGGCGAACGGGCGCCTGCACCGGGTGCATCAGGGCGTGTATGCAGTCGGTCGGCGTACGATCGACTGGCGCGGTGTGGTGATGGCGGCGGTGCTCGCGTGCGGCTCGGATGCCGTGATCAGTCATCGCGCGGCGGCGCGGCTGTGGGGAATCCGGCCGGACTCGCGACGAGACGTCGATGTGACCGTGCCCGGCCGCGTGTTGAAGCGACGCAAAGGCATCCAACCCCACTGCGTGCGCCGCCTGGATCCGCGCGACGTCGCCACCATCGACGGCATCCCCGTCACCACGTTGGCCCGCACGTTGTTGGACGTGGCCGAGGTCGCGCCGAAGAGCCAAGTCATCCGGGCACTGACGGAGGCCGAGCGCAAGGGGATCATCGACCTGAAAGCCCTCGAAGACACGATGACGCGCAGCCCCGGCCGCTGGGGACGCAAACCACTCCGCGAGATCCTCGCTGATGCCGTTATCGAGCCGGCCACGCGCGAGGAGCTCGAAGCGAGGTTCCTCGAGCTCTGTTGCGAGGCTGGTCTTCCAAAGCCGGTGATCAACACGCTGGTGGAAGGCAAGCTGGTGGACGCCGTCTGGCCCGAGCAAAAGCTCATAGTGGAGCTCGACAGCTGGGCATTCCATCGCCACCGCAAAGCCTTCGAGGACGATCGCGAGCGCGACGTCACCCTCCTGCTCGCCGGTTATCGAGTCGTACGTATCGCCACGAACATGAGATAGTGCCTCTAGCGACGAGGAGGAGGGACGGCATGGCCACGACCGAGGTGAGGCAGCGGCCCGATCAGCCCGTTGGGCTGGAGGCGACCACGCTGTGCGAGGC
>JBKPDA010000153.1:0-9319 GCA_046727635.1 Actinomycetota bacterium
CGGCACCGAGGTGAACGTGCTGCCCGACGGCTCGCTCGACTACGCCGATGACGTGCTCGAGCAGCTCGACTGGGTGATCGCCAGCCTCCACACCTCCTTCCGCATGAAGGAGAAGCAGATGACCGACCGCATGATCCGGGCAATGGAGCACCCGCTGGTGGATGCCATCGGGCACCCCACGGGCCGCAAGCTCGAGCTGCGCGATCCGTACGAGCTGAACATCGAGCGCGTGGTGGAGGCGGCCCTGCGCACGGGCACCTTCCTCGAGATCAACGCGAACCCTGACCGGCGCGATCTGAACGAGACCAATGCTCGGCTGGCGGCCGAGGCCGGCGTGATGCTCCTGATCGACTCCGATGCGCACGGCACCGAGACGCTGCCGAACATCCGCTACGGGGTGGCCACCGCGCGGCGCGGCTGGATCACCGCAGCGCATGTGGGAAACACGCGGCCGTGGCCGGAGCTCGACGCCCTGCGCAAGCGCGGCGCTAGGGCGAAGCGCCTCTAGACCCTGGAGCCCGGCCGGCGGGCCGGCTCGCGCAGGCTGTCCAGCTTGCGGTAGCCCGGCGCCCGGATCAGCTTCGTGGGACGAAGCGGCGGCGTGGGCTCGACGTAGAACTGCACGCCGTCGCGCTGCTCGATCGCCAGCACCGCCGAGCTCTGGCGCCGCCAGCCCAGGGCGCCCAGGATCGCGTAGCCGGTGGCCACCGCCGGCACCTGCGGCACGAGGAAGGCCACGCCGCCGGCGACGATGGTCAACGCCGCCAGCAGCCACAGGCGGTTGAAGATGATTCGCCCCGGCTCGACCTCGGGCAGCATCGGCGTGCTCCGCGCGTCCGCCAGCAGCCGCGCGATCCCGTCCGTGACCCGCATCCGGCGGCCCACCAGGATGCCCGCGATCGTGGCCGCGCCCCACCACGCCAGGGAGAAGTAGATCAGCGAGTTCTCGCTCTTCGACGTGGCGCCCACGATCGTCACGGCGGCCAGCACCGTGCCGGAAGCCGCGAACAGCAGCACCGCGGTCCTGAGGAAGTCCGTGAAGCGCATCAGGCAGCGGCCAGCATCTCGAGTACGGCCCTGAAGCCGGACACGCCGTCAACCACCAGGTCGGCTCGCTCGACGATGGCAGCCGGGCCCTCGTCCGAACCGATGCCCACCAGCACGCACGCCTCGAGCGCGCCCCCGGAGACCAGCCCCTCCAGGGCGTCGAAGGCATCCAGGTCGGTGGCGTCGTCGCCGGCGAACATCGCCGCCCGAGACGGGAAGCGGCTCACCAGCTCGCGCACGGCGCGGCCCTTGTTGATCTCAACCGGCGGGCGGACCTCCAACACCTTGCGCCCCCAATGAATCCACAGCCCGGCTGCCTCCGCGGCCTCGCCGATCGCAGCCACCCGTGCGCGGGCCGCCTCCTCGTCGGGCGCGCCGCGCCAGTGGAACGCCATGATCGGCCCCTTGTCCTCGATCCTCACTCGCAGCGTGCGCAGCTCGCGCGTGTCCTGCTCGCGGGCGAAGGCGCGGACGCGGTCCGCCCAGCCGGCCACGTCCGGGTCGAGCACCGGCCGCGCCGCGCTCGGTAGGAGCAGCTCAGCGCCGTGGGTGCCGGCGTATGCGATCCCGCCCACACCCACGAGCCGCTTGGCCTCGGTGGCCGAACGACCGGAGATGCAGGCCACGCAGCGGTAGCGGCGCGCGATCGCTCCGAGCAGGCGCGAGGCGCGCTCGTCCACCTTGGCGTCGTCCGCTCGCCGGACGATCGGCGCCAGGGTGCCGTCGATGTCGCAGAACACGGCCGCCTGGCGAGGATCGTCCGTGAGCGGCCGCAGGGCCTCGGCGAGTGTCTCGGCGGTTGGAGCGGACACTCGCCGTAGTATGCCCGCATGCCCGCGGGGTTCCTTCGACTGGCGGTGATCGCCACCGTGGCGGGCGCCTTCAGCGGCCTCTTCGGCGTGGGAGGCGGCACCGTGATAGTTCCGCTGCTCATCCTCTGGCTTGGCTACGGCGAGCGCGAGGCCACTGGCACGTCGCTCGCGGCCATCGGGTTGATCGCGATATTCGGATCGGCCATCCAGGGGCTGTTCGGCAACGTGGACGTGGCGAAGGGCGTGCTGATCGGGCTCCCCGCGGTGGCCGGTGTGATCCTCGGGACGACGCTCCAGCAGCGGGTTCCCGCACGGGCGATCTCGGGGCTGTTCGCCGTGCTGCTCGTGGTGTCGGCAGCCCTCATCGTTTTCTAGTGAGCGGCGGCGAGATCCTGGGCACGCTGGCCGTCGGGGTCGCGGCGGGGGTGTCCGCGGGCATGCTCGGCATCGGCGGCGGCGTGCTGTTCGTGCCGGGTCTCGTATTGATCCTGAACTTCACCCAGCTGCGTGCGGAGTCCACTTCGCTGCTCGCGATCATTCCCGTCGCCATCGTGGGCGCTATTCGCCAGGACTCCTACGGGAACGTCCGCCGTCGCGACGCGCTGACGATCGGCGTGCTGTCGCCGATCGGTGTCTACGCCGGAGTGCAGCTGTCGAACGTCCTATCGGACAAGCTCCTGTCCTACCTGTTCGCCGTCGTGTTGCTCTACTTCGCGTTCACGCTGGCACGGCGGGCGCTGCTAGCTTCGAATCGGGAGTGACCCGATGCGCGCGAGCGCTTCGGGAGATCCGTAATCCACCTGATCATGGACTGACTTGGATCGACCACTCGAGCTCG
Organism: Actinomycetota bacterium; assembly: GCA_046727635.1. Taxonomy (GTDB): domain Bacteria; phylum Actinomycetota; class Thermoleophilia; order Solirubrobacterales; family Thermoleophilaceae; genus JAICJR01. The sequence continues at coordinate 2,698 of JBKPDA010000153.1, forward strand.
ACCGTGCCCGGCGCTGGTACGAGACGCGGACGTTTCACCACGGTGACTTCCCGCCTGAGCGCCTGAGCGCCGAACGCACGGCCAGCGTGTCCGTCTGCGTGCCGGCGCGCGAGGAAGCCGAGACGGTGGGCGCGATCGTGGCCGACCTCGTGGAGCTGCGCGAGGCCGGCGTGATCGATCAGGTGCTTGTGGTGGACGCCGCGTCGCGCGACGGCACCGCCGAGGTGGCGGCCAAGGCCGGCGCCCAGGTGTTCCAGGAGGGCGACCTGCTGCCCGAGCTCGGTCCGGTACTCGGCAAGGGCGACGCCATGTGGCGCGCGCTGTCGGTGATAGAGGGCGACGTGCTGGCCTGGGTGGACGCCGACTCGGGCGGCTTCGGACCGCACTTCGTGTGCGGCGTGCTGGGTCCGCTCTTGTGCGGCGACCCGGCCATTCAATTCGTGAAGGGCTTCTACCGCCGCCCGTTCAAGGCCGGCGACGTGTCGCTGCCCGAAGGTGGGGGACGCGTGACCGAGCTATCCGCGCGGCCGCTGCTCAACCTCTTCTATCCGCAGCTGGCCGGCTTCCGGCAGCCGCTTGCCGGCGAGTTCGCGGGGCGGCGGGGCCTGCTGCAGCGGATCCCGTTCGCCACCGGCTATGCCGTGGAGATCGCGATGCTGATCGACGTCTGGAGCGAGGTGGGCCTAGACGGTCTCGCCCAGGTGGACATCGAGATGCGCCAGAACCGCCACCAGGCGCTCGGCGATCTGACGCCGATGGCCTACGCGGTACTGAGCGCGGTGACCGCCCGGCTCGCGCGCGAGGGCCGCGCGGGTGAGATGGGGGACGGAGCCAGCCTGCTGCTCCCCGCTGCCGGGCGCCTCGACGAACGCCGACTCGAACTGACCGAGCGGCCGCCGTTCGCGACCGTTCTAACGCGCGGCTTAGACACTTCTTAGCCTGGCCTTAGCCGGTCTTATTCCTTGACCGCGCAAAATTCCGCGTATGGTCCCGGACCGGAGCTCTAGTCCCACGGGCGCCCGCGACGCTGCCCTCAGGCGGTTGTCCCGCGCGAAGCGCTGGCTGATCGGCGGCTCGGTCGCACTGACCGGGGCGCTCTCGGCGGTGGCCTCACAGGCGTTTCCGGGTCACACGCTGGCGAGCAAGGCCAGCACCACCACGACGGGCTCGAGCGCCGATAGCGCCCAGACGCCGTCCAGCTCAGCCGCACCGTCGAACACGCCATCGACCACCACGCCTTCGACAACCACTCCAGCGCCCTCGAACACCGCCCCCGCCCCCTCGCAGTCAGACCCCGGCGGCGGCACGCGCATCCAGCCGCCGGCTGACCCGCCCCAGGCCTCGAGCGGCGGCGGCGGAGCGGTGTCCGGGGGATCGTGACGGGTACGGTCCCCGCCGTCGGTCGGGCGTGGGCCTCTGCTTCGTGGCGCGCGCTCGGCACCGAGGTGGTGCTGTTCGTCACCGATCCCTCTTCGCTGGAGCGGGCGCGCGACCAACTGGCGGGTCAGCTCGGGGAGATCGACCTCGCTTGCAGCCGCTTCCGGGACGACTCCGAGCTGGCCAAGCTGAACCGCTCGCCCGGACGCTGGGTGCGTGTGAGTCCCCTGTTCTTCGAGGCCCTCGAGGCAGCGCTCGGCGCGGCGGCGGCCACCGGCGGCGCTGTGGATCCCACGCTTGGCCGCGTGCTGCGCCTGGCCGGCTACGACCGCGACTTCGCCGAGGTGGCACAGGCGCCCGCTCCGGCGCGCATCAGCCTCGTCCGTACTCCCGGCTGGCAGGCGATCCGAATGGACTACGTGAACCGCGCGGTCCGGCTGCCCCACGGGATCGAGCTCGATCTTGGCGCCACCGCCAAGGCCTTCGCTGCCGATCGTGCGGCGCGGGACTGCGCCGCGCTCGCACGTGCGGGCGTGCTCGTGAACCTGGGTGGCGACCTGGCCGTGGCGGGCCAGGCACCCGAGGGCGGCTGGCCGGTGCGGGCGACCGACGATCACGCCGCGCCGTTCGACGCCCCGGGACAGACCGTGTCGATCAAGTCCGGCGGGCTCGCCACATCCAGCACGACTGTGCGGCGCTGGCGCAGCGGAGGACGGGAGCTGCATCACATCTTCGACCCGGCCACCGGCCGGCCGCCCGCACCGATGTGGAGAACCGTGAGCGTGGCCGCGGCCAGCTGCGTGGCGGCCAACACCGCGACCACGGCGGCGATAGTGCAGGGAGCGCGTGCACCCGAATGGCTGGCCGCACGCGACCTGCCGGCGCGACTCGTGCACGTGTCGGGTCGCGTCACGCTCGTGGGAAGCTGGCCGGCCGAGGCTCAGGCGTGAGCGTCCCGGTGGCCGCGGCCGGGCCGAGCGCGTACTGGTACCTCACCCGCGGAACCGGCGCGGTCACGCTGATCCTCCTCTCGGCGAGCGTGGTCCTAGGAATCGTGGACCAGAGCCGCTGGCGCTCCGAGCGCTGGCCGCGCTTTGCGCTCGACGAGCTGCACCAGACGGCGTCCCTGCTCGTGATGGGGTTCCTGGTGATCCACATCCTCGCCTCGGCGCTCGACAGCTTCGCGCCGATCCGGCTGATCGACGCCGTGATCCCGTTCGCGGGCGCGTACCGTCCGCTGTGGCTCGGCTTCGGCACACTGTCGTTCGACCTGCTCCTGGCGGTGGCCATCACGAGCGTGATGCGTCGACGGATCGGCCATCGCGCGTGGCGATTCGTGCACTGGGCCTCGTACGTGTCGTGGCCCGTGGCGGTGTTGCACGGGCTTGGCACGGGCAGCGACGTGCGGTCCCTCTGGATGCTCGGGCTGACGATCGCGTGCATCGCGGCCGTGTGGCTCGCCCTCTGGGTGCGGGTGTCGAGCGGGGCGCCGCGCTTCCGGCTGGCCGGCTTCGCGCCGCTCCTGGCGGCGCCCCTCGCGCTGGCCCTGTGGCTGCCGCAGGGACCGCTCGCCAAGGGCTGGGCGCGGAGGGCGGGCACCCCCACCCGGCTGCTGCTCGCGCGGAACGTGACCGGCTCGACCACCACGCGGGGAGACCGTCTCTCCCTGCCGTTCTCGGGCTCGTTGAGCGGAAACGTGACGCAATCTCAGCAATCCAATGGACTCGAGTCGATCGACCTGTCGCTGACCTTCCAAGGTGCCACCAGCGGCGTCGCCGACGTGCTGCTCCAGGGTCAGCCGCTCGCCGGAGGCGGCGTGTCGGTGAGCCACAGCGAGGTGACCCTCGGCACCCCGTCGAACCCGCGCGCGTACAGCGGCAGGGTGGTGAACCTCAACGGCGGGCAGCTGGCGGCGGACCTGCGCGACGGCGCGGGCTCCCGTGCACGTGTGGACTTCCACCTGAGCGTGGACGCGGGAGGATCGACCGTGACAGGCTCGATCAGCGGCCGGAGCGTGTCCGGCTGATGCCCGGCACGGGACTGCCGCGGCTGCTGTTGGACAGTGGCGCCTCGCTCGCCGACCACGTGGCGGCCCACGGCCCCCTGCCCAGCCTTGGACGCGGCGACGGAGGCCAGCTGATCGCCGAGGTGGAGCGCGCCGGGCTGCGCGGCCGCGGCGGGGCCGCGTTCCCCACCGGTTTGAAGATGCGGGCCGTCGCGGAGGCGGGTCGACCGTCGGCGGTGGTCGTCAACGGAGGCGAAGGCGAGCCGGCGAGCGAGAAGGACGCTCTGCTGCTGGCCACCGCGCCGCACCTAGTGCTCGACGGCGCCGAGCTGGCGGCACAAGCCGTGGGCGCGGGCGAGGCGATCGTCTGCATCCGCTCGGGCGCCGAGCAGGCACGGGCGCGCATCGCTCGAGCGCTCGAGGAGCGCCGCCGCTCGCCGGTTCGCTTCCGCGTTGTGGCGACGCCGAACGCATATCTCGCCGGCGAGGAGAGTGCGCTCGTCAACTTCCTGAACGGGGCCCCGCTCAAGCCCACGTTCGTGCCGCCGCGACCGTTCGAGCGCGGCGTGGGCAAGCGACCCACCCTCGTCCAGAACGTGGAGACGCTCGCGCACCTGGCGCTGATCGCGCGGCACGGGGCGCACTGGTTCCGCGCGCTCGGCTCGCCGGATGAGCCGGGCTCGGCGCTGGTCACGCTCGGCGGCGGCGTGCTTCGGCCCGGGGTCTACGAGATCGAGCCGGGCGCGCGGTTGTCCGCCCTGCTCGACGCAGCCGGCGGAAGCGCCGGCGAGGTTCGCGCGGTGCTGATGGGCGGGTGCTTCGGGTCCTGGATCGACGGCTCGCGACTCGACGATGTCGTTCTCGACCGGGAGCACCTGCGCCCGTTCGGGGCGGCTCTGGGAGCGGGTGTGATCTTCGTGCTGCCCACCCAGGCGTGCGGCGTTGCCGAGAACGCCCGGGCGCTCGCCTACCTCGCACGCGAGTCGGCCGGTCAGTGCGGCCCGTGCGCCAACGGATTACCGGCGATGGCGACTGCCTTCGCACGCATCGCCCAGGGCGTCGCGGACCCGAGGGTGGAGCAGGACGTGGAACGTTGGTCGCGCCTCGTGTACGGCCGCGGAGCGTGCCACCACCCGAACGGCGCCGCCCGGCTGGCCGTGAGCGCGCTCGACGTGTTCGCGAACGAGCTCGAGCAGCATCGCCGTGGTGGGCCCTGCGCGCGCTGCGCCACCTCCTGGCTCCTCCCCTTGGCGCATGATTCGCGGGCGGCGGCGTGATGGCCGAGCACCTGCGACTCAACCCGATCGCATGCGAGGCACACGGCCTCTGCGCGGAGCTCCTGCCCGAGCGGATCGCGCTCGATGAGTGGGGCTACCCGATCATCGACGACGCGGAGCTCACCCCCGAGCTGATCGACCACGCGCGCCGCGCGGCGGCCGCCTGCCCCACGCTGGCGCTGGTCCTCGAACGCCGCCAGCACGCCTAGCCGCACAGCTAGCAGCCCCTGATCCCGTGCAAACCCGCGTCGGCGGAGGCGAGCGTGCCGCGCCCGACCGTACCTTGAAAACGGCTGGGGATTCGATGGGGGTTACCTTGAGGACACGGACAGTCCGCGGGACGGCGAAGCGCGTCTACCGCCTGATAGTGGGACCGGCGGTGACCGAAGATCCCGTGCGCAACTGGCGGGGAACCGGGCGCGACGACATGCCGCTGCTGCGCATCATGCACGTGGGCGACTGCAGCATTCGCGCGATGGAGACCTCGCACGACTTCCAGGCTCCGGTCGGGTATCCGAAGGTCGCGGCCGAGCGGCTACTCGACGACGGGATTGGCATCGAGTTCGGCCACTACTTCTCGATCACGTACGAGTACCTGCCGGAGATCGAGCGGCTGACCCGCGTGACAAAGCTGAGTGGGACACCGGATCTGGTGATCGTGCACACGGGCGCCACCTACCAGCGCCGCGTGATCGTGAACAGCACGCCGCGCGTGAACCAGCTGCGGCTCGAGGTGGGCCGCCGCCTGGGTCGCCGTATCTTCACGCTCCACCGGGCGCTGGTGCGCCCGTTCGTGCGGCTGTTCGGGCGCCACTGGAACCCGTACAGCGGCACCGACCTGCTCGAGCAGTTCCTCGACCGGGTGGAGGAAGCCTGGCCGCAAGCCACGGTGGTGCTGATCGCGCCCTTCCCGAACTCCTGGATTTACCCGACCTCCGGCCCGATCATCGACCGCGTGGTGGCGGACGGGCGGGCGCTCGCGGATCGCCGCGGCCTGCCCTTCATCCACTTCGAGCAGGACCTGGGCCACGACGAGCTCTACTGCGCGAACGGCTACAACCTCAACTCGCGCGGCTCCGAGATCGTGGGCGAGGAGCTGGCCGAGTGGATCCTCGCCGAGCTGGCGCAGGCATCGGCCGCCCTGCGCGCCGCCTAGGCGCGAGCGTCGCGCGCCGAGTTACCGACGGAGCGGCGAAGGAATCGAACCTTCCAAGCGGAGGGCTGCTCCGCCCTGCCGGTTTTGAAGACCGGATGGGCCACCAGACCCATGCCACTCCGCCGCCAGTGTAGGTCGAGGAGCGTCTACGTCGGCGAGCGGAGGTATGGCTCCTTGTAGTGCTGGCTCCAGTGCACGATCTCCGTGTCCGTGCGCTCCGCCACGCAGGCCCACCACGTCCAGCGTGGGTTTGGGATGCCCTCGTCGAGCTCCCGCGACCAGGTCACGTCGAAGCCCTCGCCCGCGAGCGCCGACGTGAGGAAGGACGGGGTCATCGCCCAGATCCAGTGGGCGGGGTTGGGCTCGCGTACCGAGAACATCGAGGCCACCGCGTCGCCCGACTCGAGCGGATGCAGCTCGGCGGGCGCTGTGGTCCCCGGCAGGTAGACGAGCGTGTTCGGCAGCTCCTGCTCGCGCAGCATCGGCTGGACGATGCAGAGCGCCCGCTCCACCTTCTGCGCCATCAGGTGGAGCGTGTGGATGAGCGGCGCCTGGTGCAGCAGCACGTCGAACGCCACGCCGATCTCGTAGCGCTCCCGGAGGCTCGCCATGAAGAACCCGTCCGAGAAGTCGCCTTTGTAGAAGTTGAGCGCCGGGTTCGCCCGTCGCGCCTCGAGCCAGCCGTCGGTCTCGAACGAATCGATCAGCGTCGCGCGCTCACAGCCGAGCTCTAGGCAGCGCTGCGTGTAGCCGCCCTCGACCACCCACATGTCGCCGAAGACGATCGCGTCGCGCCCCGGCATTGCC
>JBKPDA010000154.1:0-11971 GCA_046727635.1 Actinomycetota bacterium
CACTGGTTCCAGCCGCTCACCGGGTCCACCGCCGAGAAGCACGACTCCTTCTACGGTCCTTCGCAGGACGGGGGCACCTCGATCGGCACGCTGTCCGGCAAGGAGCTGACCCAGGGCGAGCCGGACGCCTCGAGCTTCCCCACTGGTGGCATTCGCGCGACCTTCGAGGCGCGCGGCTACACCGCGTGGGACCCGACGTCGCCCGCGTTCCTGCTCGAGAACCCGAACGGCACGCTGCTCTGCATCCCCACGGCCTTCGTGTCGTGGACTGGCGAGGCGCTCGACTACAAGATCCCGCTACTGCGCTCGATGGACGCCCTCTCGGGCGCCGCGATCCGCGCTCTACGCCTGCTCGGCGACGAGGAGGCGAAGCGGGTGTTCACCACGATGGGGCCGGAGCAGGAGTACTTCCTGATCGACGAGCAGTTCTTCTTCGAACGGCCCGACCTGATCACCACCGGCCGCACGCTGTTCGGCGCCAAGCCGCCGAAGGGGCACGAGCTGGACGACCACTACTTCGGCTCGATCCCCGAGCGCATCCTCGCCTACATGCTCGAGGTCGAGAAGGAGCTCTACAAGCTGGGCGTGCCGGTGAAGACGCGCCACAACGAGGTGGCGCCGAATCAGTACGAGGTCGCCCCCGTGTTCGAGAACTCGAACATCGGCTGTGACCACCAGATGATCACGATGCAGGTGATGCAGAACGTGGCCCGGCGCTACGGCCTCGTCTGCCTCCTGCACGAGAAGCCGTACGCCGGCGTGAACGGCTCGGGCAAGCACAACAACTGGTCGATGGGCACGGACGCGGGCAGTAACCTGCTCGACCCGGGCGACACGCCGGAGGAGAACCTGTCGTTCCTGTTCTTCTGCGCGGCGGTGATCGCCGCAGTGAACAAGTACCAGGGGCTGCTGCGCGCGAGCATCGCCACCGCCGGCCAGGACCATCGCCTGGGCGCGAACGAGGCGCCGCCGGCGATCATGTCCGTGTTCCTCGGCAGCGCGCTCGAGAAGGTGTTCGGCGCGATCGCCGACGGCCGGACCGAGCCGTCCGCTCCGGGCGACTTCCTCGGCCTCGGCACGCCGGTACTGCCCAGGTTGCCGAAGCACTCGGGCGACCGCAACCGCACCAGCCCGTTCGCCTTCACCGGCAACAAGTTCGAGTTCCGCGCGCTCGGCTCGAGCATGTCGCCGAGCCTGCCGAACACGGTGCTGAACACGATCGTGGCCGTCACCATCGACGAGCTGGGCGCCGAGCTGCGCGCCAAGCTCGACGGCGGCGCCGACCTCGAGACCGCGGTTGTCGAGGTGGTGAAGGACGCCTACATCGCCAACCGGCAGATCGTCTTCGACGGCGACGGCTACTCCGAGGAGTGGCACGCGGAGGCCGAGCAGCGCGGGCTGCTCAACCTGCGCAGCACGCCGGACGCGCTGCCCGAGCTGGTGAGCGACGACACGAAGAAGATCTTCGCCACCTACGAGGTGCTCTCCGAGCGCGAGCTGGAGTCGCGCTTCGCGGTGTTCACCGAGCAGTACGAGGTGAAGGTGAACATCGAAGCGGAGACCGCCGCCTCGATCGCCCGCACGATGATCCTGCCGGCCGCGCTGCGGCACCTGGCGGAGCTGAAGGCGGCCGGTGTGGAGTCGCTGATCGACGAGACCGAGGCGCTCGTCGGCGAGCTGGTGGACGCGATCCTCGAGCTCGAGAAGGCGAATGCCGACCACCCGGACGTCGAGGGCCTCGAGCTGGCCGAGTACATGCGCGACACCGTGATCCCGGCGATGGAGGCCACCCGCGGGGCGGCCGACAAGCTCGAACGGATCGTCGCGGACGACCTCTGGCCGCTGCCGAAGTATCAGGAGATGTTGTTCATCAAGTAGCGCCCGCACAGAACGGAGAAGCGCCCCGGGTGGCGCTCGTATTGCCCGGCGGGGGTGTTCGGGGGGCGTACGAGGCCGGGGCGCTTTCCGTGCTGCTCCCCGCGCTCGAGCAGCGCGGTGAGCGCGTCACGATCTACTGCGGCACGAGCGTCGGGGCGATCAACGCGGCGGTGTTCGCCTCGCGTGCCCACCTGCCGGTGGCCGACCAGGTGGACGATGCGCTCGAGCACTGGCGCGGGATGCGCAAGCGCCACGTGATCCGCTCTGTGGTGGGGCCGCGGCTCGGGCTCACCGCGCTGCGCTATCTCGGCGACATGCTGGAGGTGCCGGGCGTGCGGCTGTCCGGGCTGCTCGACCCTGCGCCGCTGAAGGCCAGCCTCGAGCGCTGGGTGGACTGGCTCGCGCTTCACCGCAACGTACGCGAGCGGCGGGTGCACGCGGTGTCCGTGGTGGCCAGCTCGCTGTCGCGCGGGCGGCCGGTGGCGTTCGTGGAGACTCGCGGGCCGCTGCCGCCGCGCTCCCCGAGCGAGGATCTGCGCTTTCTGCCCGTGCGCCTGTCCGGCGAGCACGTGCGCGCGTCGGCCGCCATTCCGCTCCTGTTCCCGCCAGTGGAGGTGACGGCGCCGATCCCCGCGCGCGGGCACTACCTCGACGGCGGCACTCGGCTCAACACCCCGATCAAGCCGGCCCTGGCGTTGGGCGCCGACCGGGTGATCGTGATCGGCTTCGAGCCGTTCACCACCGCCGAGGGACAGGCGCCGCAGGGCGACGCGCCTCGCCTCTCCGACGTGGCTGCCAACGTGATCGACGGCCTGCTGGTGGACCAGGTGGGCGATGACATCCAGCGCCTGGTGGCGATCAACTCGTTCTTCTCGGAGCAGGCGCCCGGCGGACCCTCCACGGCCGCCCGCGCCTACAGGCGCTCGCGGGGCAGGCCTCCATTTCGGCGCGTGTCGTACGCACTGGTGTCGCCCCAGCGCCGCGGCGAGCTGGGCGAGGTGGCCGACCGCGTGTTCAACGAGCGCTACGGCGGGCTGGGCGGCCTGCGCTCGCCGGACTACCCGTTCCTTACCCGCGTGATGGGAGGGCGCACCCGCAGCCGCGGCGAGCTGCTCTCGTTCCTGCTCTTCGATCCGGTCTTCGTCTACGAGCTGATCGAGCTCGGGCGTCGCGACGCGCAACGCTGGCTCGATCGCCATCCCGGCTTCTGGTGCGCCGACCCGGCCCACGACTTCGACTTCGACCCCGACCACATGGAGAGCGTCCGCGACGAGCAGTCGCTCGAGGAGTGGCGGCGCCTAAGACGTATGTAGTTGGTGGGACAGGCTGACGGGCACCCCGCCCGCAAGCGTCTGGTACACGACGCAGTAGCGCTCGGTGAGGCGCAGCAGCGTGGCGATTTGCTCGTCGCTCGCGTCGTGCTCCAGCTCGAACGCGAGGCTGATCGAGCGGAAGCCCACCGGCGCCTCCTTGTCGACCCCGAGCGTGCCGCGGAAATCCAGCTCTCCCTCCGCGCGCACGGTTCCGCTCACGGGGATCTCGAGCGACGTGGCCACCGAGCGCAGCGTCACCCCCGCGCAGGCCACAAGCGCCTCGAGCAGCATGTCGCCCGAGCACGCCAGCGCGCCGGTGCCGCCCGTGGCCGGGTGGAGGCCGGCCTCCACGAGCGCCCTGCCGGTCTGCACGGAGCAGGCTATGCCGTCGGCGTCGAGCGTGCCCTCCGCGCTGAGCTTTATGAGCGCGGCGTCCGGCTGCTCGCGGTAGCGGTCCTTCAGCGGTCGCTGCAGCTCCTGGAGCTCGGCGCGGTCCATGGCCGCTGAGTCTATGTGGCCGACACGCGGCTGCCGGCGGTGAGCCAGCGCACGGCCACGGGCGCGAGCAACACCATCACGAGGATCCGGAGCGCCTGCACCGCCAGGATGAACGTGGTGTTGGCGCCCGCCCCGAACGCCACGGCCACCACCGCGAACAGGCCACCCGGCGTGGTGGCCAGGTAGGCGTCGAGCAGCGAGACGCTGGTGGTCAGGTCGAGCAGCACGGCAAGGCCGAAGCAGGCCACTATCAGCCCGAGGATGCAGCCGAGCACCGGGAAGAGCAGGCTGCCGAGCGAGCGCACGGTCTCGGACGTGAAGCGCAGTCCCACCTGGAGACCGATGCCGGCGAACGCGGTCTGCTGCAGGAGCGGCGGAACGCTGAACTCCCCGTGCGGCACCGCCAGGACCACCACCGTGGCCAGCACCATCGGCGCGAGCAGCGTGCCCGCCGGGAACCTCACGCGCGCGGCGATGAACCAGCCGGCCGCGGCCACTCCGATCGCCAGCAGCCAGCCCTTGGCGTCACCGAGCGTTCCGCCGGCCAGCGCGCCGCCTCCATGATGCCCCGGGAACAGGATCGGGATGAGCAGCGGCGTGAGCAGCACCACCACGAGCACGCGCATGTACTGCATGAACGCGACGAGGCGATCGTCGGCGCCGAGCTCGTCCGCCATGGCGACGATGCCCGACGCGCCGCCGGCCACCATCCCCAGCGCACCCGTTGGCGCGTCCACGAAGGTGACCCGCGCGAGCAGCTTCCCAGCCGCCAGGCTGAGCAGCAGCGTGGCCGCGCTCACGAGCGTCACAGGCAGCCACGAGTGCGCCAGCGCGCTAAGCGAGGACGAGCGCACCTGCGCGCCAAGCGCGACGCCCGTGACTGCCTGCGAGGCGCGGAACACCACGGCCGGCACGGTCACCTCGCCGGGCAGGACGAGCGCCACGGCCAAGCCCACGAGCAGCGCAGCGAACAGATAGGACGAGGGCAGCCCGCCCTTGTCGAGCCCGTAGCCGAGCGTGGCGGTGGCCGCCGCCAGCGGAACCAGTGGAGCGAAGCGCCGCAAAGCTAGGCGGCGTGCCGAATGCGGTCGCGCGCCTCGGCGTAGCGGGTGACCTCGTAGGCGATCAGGCCGATGCCCACCAGCGTGACCAGGCCGAGCGAGAGCAGGGCGGGAGCGGAGGTGGCGAGCGGCGTGAGCGCAACGAGAATCGCGGTCGCGACCAGGCGCGGGTAGTTGAACGAGCCGATGTTGCGGCGCTTGAACGCGCTCAGCGTGAAGAAGTAGACCGCCAGCCCGCCGCACAGCGCCACCGCCGGCACGGTGTCGAGCTGGGCGCTCGGATTCTCCAAGGTCAGCTTCACGCCGACCGCGAACACGATGATGCCGGCGACCATCGGCAGGTGCATGTACGTGTACGAGTCGCGCGCCATGAGCACGCGCTCGTGCGGCTCGGCGGCGCGCAGCTTCCGCTCGGCCACGATGGCGACCACGTCGAAGTACGCCCACCACATCGCCCCGACCACGGTGATCCCGAACAGTGCGGCGGCGACCACGCCCGCGGTCAGGTGGATGCCCGATGAGGCGACGCCCAGCGAGACCACCGACTCGCCGAGGGCGATGATGATGATCAGCCCGTGGCGCTCGGCGAAGTGACCAGGCTGCACGGTCCAGCCGCGGGTGCCGCGCAGTGCGAGCCCCCCGTAGTCGACGAGCAGGGCCGCCGCCCACAGCAGAGCCTGCGCCGTACCGTCCTGCGTGCCGGCGATCACCAACAGGATCGACGCCGGCAGGATCGATTGAGCGAGACCGAGGACGGCCTGCCCGAGGTCGCGATCGCCGCGCGACCGCGCCAACAGGGCGTATGCCGCCAAGTGCGTGGTTCGCACCGCGAGGATCGCGATTGCGAACAGCAGGGCGTCCGAGCCGAACGCGTGCGGCACCGCCAGGGAGGCAACGAGCATTCCCGCCGCCGCGGTCAGCAGCACGACGCGCGCGATTCCCTCGTCGCTGCCGGCGGTGTTGCCGAGCCAGGCGTATGCGCTCCACACCCACCACGCCACCGCGAGAATCGCCAGACCCTCGAACAGCCGCGACCAGGTGGGGTCGTGCGAGACGTAGCCGGTCACCTGCGTGATGGCCAGCACGAACACCAGGTCGAGGAACAGCTCGAGCGGCGTGACCCGCTGCTCCTGCGGCTCGGCGGGCTCCTCCGTGACCTGCGCGACGGCGGCGCCAACCTCGATATCGGTCATGAGCCGTCGACGATAGTCAGCTTGAGACAATGCCGACCATCCGCCGGGACCTCCTCATAGTCCTCGGCGCCTTCGTCGCCGCGACGGCGATCGCGCTGCTGGCCGGTGCCAAGAACCTCGGCACCGCGCTGACCTTTGGCCAGATCGCGTTTGCGGCGGCGCTCCTGTTCGTCATGCTCCGGCGTCCGGCCTCGCGACGCACCTGACCGAGCGTGGTAGCGCACGTCCACGTACTCGGGATCTCGATCCAGACCTTCGGCGTCTTCTTCGCGCTGAACTTCCTGGCCTGGGGTGCGCTCGCTTCGCGCCGGCTCGAGGAGCTCGGCAAGCCCACCGAGTGGGCGTTCGAGATGGTCGTGGCGGCGGTCGTGGGCGGCCTGATCGGCGCCCGGGGCTACTACCTGATCCAGAACCACAAGGCCATCTCGCTCGGGAACGTGTTCAGCGGCTCGGGGCTTGTCTGGTACGGCGGGCTCGCCGGCGGTGTGATCGCGATGCTCATCTGGGCGCACTGGCGCGGCTTCCTCGGTCCGTACCTATTCGACATCGCTGCACCATGCCTCGCGCTCGGATATGCCATCGGCCGCATCGGCTGCCAGGTGTCCGGCGACGGCGACTACGGCAAGGCGTCGAGCCTCCCTTGGGCGATGGGCTACGAGAAGGGCACGACGCCGACGGCTCCGGGCGTGACCGTGCAGCCCACGCCGATCTACGAGACGGTCTCGATGGGGCTCGTGGCCCTGCTGCTCTGGCACTGGCGCGACCGCTTCCGGCCGGGCATGCTGTTCGCGCTCTACCTCGTGTTCGCGGGGATCGAGCGCTTCCTGGTGGAGTTCGTGCGCCGCAACAAGGAGGTGGCCGCCGGACTGACTGCCGCGCAGTTCGAGAGCTTGGCCAGCCTGATCCTGGGCCTTGCCCTTGCTGTCTGGCTTGCCCGGCGTCCACGCTCCACCGTTGGAGCCCCGCTGAGCGCTTGACAACCGTTACACGCTCCGGTTAGCGTCGGCGGCGCCAGTCGCCAGCGCGACCGGCAAGGAGAACGCCCATGCCGGGTTTCGCTGCTGGCCCCAGTCGTCACCCGTTGTTCCTGGCGACCCTCGGGATCGCGCTATCGCTCGCCGCGGTCGGCTGCGGCGGCAAGTCCGCGTCGAAACCGACCGCGACGGCAGTCGCGGCCACAACCGCCAAGGGCATCCAGGGGCCGAGCGAGGTCGCGCTCGAGCCGGTGTCGAAGTCCACAGCCAACCCGTTCACACGAAAGACGGGGAAGGACAAGGCCGGCGTGAAGCCGCCGAAGGGGGTCGCGTCTTCCGGCGGAGGCGCCGCCACCTTCCGCGGGAACCTGGCCGGGCTCTACGGCGGCACGCTCAACTACGCGACATGCAATGCCAGCCAGCTCGTGAACTTCCTCGACGAGAACTTTGGCAAGGCGCGGGCATGGGCGGCCACGGAGGGCATCGCGGTTGCGGAGATACACGACTACGTGGCCAGCCTCACGCCGGTGATCCTGCGCACCGACACGCGCGTGACCAACCACGGCTACGTGAACGGCGTGGCCACGGCATACCAGGCCGTGCTGCAGGCGGGCACCGCGGTGTTCGTGAACCGATACGGGCTCCCGGTGATCAAGTGCTACTGCGGCAACCCGCTCACCGCGCCGCTCGCAAGGGCCACTCCCATCTACACGGGGCCGCCGTGGACCACCTTCTCCACCACGCGCATCACGATCATTCAGAAGTCCACGACGATCATCAAGACCTTCAGGCTGTACGACCCCAGCACCGGCGAGATCTTCGCGAGGCCGGCCGGAACCGACGGGACGCAGGACTCGCCGCCGCCGTCGCAGACCACGTCGACCACGCAGTCCACGCCGCCCCCGCAGCAGCCGAGCCAGACGACCCAGACCACGCAATCCCAGCCTCAGGCTCCCCAGGAGCAGCCGTCGGCCTCGTTCTCCCCGAACCCTGGCCGGCAGGGCGACAACTTCGTGCTCTCGGCAAGCGGCTTCCAGCCCAACACCCAGCTCAGCGTGCGGCTGGTGCGTCCGGACGGTGTGGCCGAGCAGTACGTCATCCAGACGGGCGACGCCGGCACGGGGGCGCACACCTTCACCAACACCGCCAGCGTGATCACGGGCACCTACAGCGCCACCGTGACCAACCCGAACACGGGCGCGAGCGCCACCGCCTCGGTGACGGTGGAACCGGCTTAGCCCACCAGCTCGCCCACCGTGCCGGCGAACAGCTCGGTGTGCCGATCCACGTCCTGGTCCGTGGTCATCGGCGACATCAGCGCCATGTTGTGGAACGGGGTCATCAGCACGCCGTTGTTCGCCATGCACACGTGCAGGTAGTCCTCGAGGTCGGGATCGGAGGCCGCCTCCGACGCGCTGCCGTTGGTGGGAGCGGGGCTGGCGAAGCGATACTCGGCGCGCGCGCCGAGCTGGGATACCGACCAGGGAACGCCGCTCTCATCGATCACCCGCTGGACACCCGCGGCGAAGCGCGTGGCCCGCGCGATCATGCCCTCGAACGCGCTGTCCGTGAGCACGTGCTCGAGCGTGGCTCGCATGGCGTCCACCGACAGCGCGTTGCCGGCCAGCGTGCCGCCCACGCCGCCCGTGTCGACCAGGTCGAGCTCCTCGCGTGACTCGATGCGGCTCGCAAGCTCGGCGCTCAGGCCATAGGCGCCAGCCGGGATGCCGCTGGCGATGGCCTTGCCGATCGTGACGATGTCGGGCGCGAGGCCCCACGCCTTCGTCGCCCCGCCCGGACCCGCCGAGAACGTGTGGGTCTCGTCGTTGATCAGCAGCGTGCCGTGTTCGCGCGTAAGGCTGCGGACGGCGTCGAGATAGCCGGGCTGCGGCAGCACGATGCCGATATTGGTGAGCGCGGGCTCCATCAGGACGGCCGCAACATCGCCGTGGGAGAGCGCGCGCTCGAGCGCGATCGGGTCGTTGAACTCCACCACGCGCGTGGTGGCCGCCAGGTCCACGGGCGCGCCCACGTTGCCGCCGCGAGCGATGGCCTCGCCGTCCGGGCCGGGCAGCGCGAACGCCTCGTCCACGCTGCCGTGGTAGCACCAGGCGTATACGAGGACCTTGGGGCGGCCAGTGATCGCTCGCGCCAGGCGAAGGGCCCAGCGGTTCGCGTCGGTGGCGGTGAGCGTGAACGACCACTGTGGCACCCCGAAGCGCCGTGCCAGCTCGGCGCCCACCCACGCCGCGTTCTGGGTGGGCATCATCGCGGTGATGCCGCCGTCGTCCTGGATCCGCGCGCGCACGGCGGCCACTGCCTCGCGCGGCGAGTGCCCTGCCATCGCGCCCGTGTCGCCGAGCGAGAAGTCGATGTACTCGTGGCCGTCGATGTCGACCACGCGAGCGCCGCGGGCGCCGTGCAGGTACAGCGGGAAGCGACCGGCCGCCTTGTTCATCCAGGTCATCGGCACGCCGCCGAAGAGGTGCTCGCCCCCGCCGGCGTAGGCCTGGGCCGAGCGCGGGTGCTCGGCGGCGAAGCGCTGGCGCTCGCGCGCGAGGAGATCCGCGAGCCGCTGGCGGTCGATTGTCACCGCTGCAGTCTAAGCTCCGCTGATATGGCCCCACCGCGACAGGGGGAGGTCCTCTGGACCCCGGCCTCCGACTGGCGCTCGACCACCGAGATCGGCCGCTACATGAACTTCCTGCGCGACGAGCGCGGCCGCGACTTCGCGGACTACGACGGCCTGTGGGGCTGGTCGGTGACCGACCTCGAGGGGTTCTGGGAATCGATCTGGGACTTCTACGGTGTCCGCTCGCACACGCCGTACGAGCGCGTGCTGGGCTCGCGCGAGATGCCGGGCGCGGAGTGGTTCCCCGGGGCGACGCTGAACTGCGCCGAGCACATGGTGGGCCTCGACGAGGACCTACAGCGGGTGGCGATCATCGGCCAGTCGCAGACCCGCCCGCGCGTGGAGCTCACCTTCGGCGAGCTGCGCGACCAGGTGGCGCGCGCCCGCGCCGGACTGCAGCGGCTGGGAGTCGGCCCCGGCGATCGCGTTGCCGCCTACCTGCCGAACATTCCCGAGACGGTCGTGGCGTTCATCGCGACGGCAAGCCTCGGAGCGATTTGGTCCACCTGCGCGCCCGAGTTCGGTGCCCGCAGCGTGGTCTCCCGCTTCGGGCAGATCGAGCCCAAGGTGCTGTTCGCGATCAGCGGCTACACCTACGGCAACAAGCAGATCGACCGGCGCGACGAGGTGGCGGCGTTGCGTGCCGAGCTCCCCACGGTCGAGCACGTGGTTGAGGTGTCCTATGGCGCCGGCTCGCTGCCCGACACGCTGGGCTGGGACGAGCTCCTGGCCGAGTCCGGGCCGCTCGAGTTCGACCCGCTGCCGTTCGACCACCCGATCTACGTGCTCTTCTCTTCGGGCACCACCGGGCTGCCCAAGGCGATCGTGCACCGGCACGGCGGGATCCTGCTCGAGCACTACAAGAACATGGGACTGAGCTGGGACCTCAAACCGGGCGACGCGCTGCTCTGGTTCACCACCACCGCCTGGATGATGTGGAACACGCTCGCGTCGGGGCTGCTGTTCCGGGCCACAGTGGTGACGATCGACGGCAACCCGCTCTACCCCGACCTGCGCCAGCAGTGGCGGCTCGCCGAGGAGACCGGCGCCACGCTGATGGGCACCGCGCCCGCGTACGTGATGGCCTGCCGCAAGGAGGGGATCGAGCCGGGGCGCGAGTTCGACCTGAGCCGCATCCGCCAGTTCGTGGCCGCCGGCTCGCCGCTGCCGGCCGACGGCTTCGCGTGGATGTACGAGAAGGTGAAGCCCGACGCGTTCCTGAACGTGGGCAGCGGCGGCACCGACGTGTGCACCGGCTTCGTGGGCGGGAATCCCAACCAGCCGGTGTACGCCGGTGAGATGGCCGGCGGTCTGCTCGCCGTGGACGTGAAGTCGTACGACGTCGATGGCAAGCCGGTGGTGGGCGAGCTCGGCGAGATGGTGATCTGCCAGCCGATGCCGTCGATGCCTCTCGGCTTCTGGAACGACCCCGGCGACGAGCGCTACCGCGACACCTACTTCTCGATGTACCCGGGCGTCTGGCGCCACGGCGACTGGATCATCTTCACCGAGCGCGGCACCTGCATCCTCACCGGGCGCTCCGACGCGACCCTGAACCGCGGCGGTGTGCGTCTCGGCACCGGCGAGCTGTACGCGGTGGTGGAGGAGATCGAGGAGATCACCGATTCGCTGATCGTCCACCTCGAGGATCCCGAGGGCGGCCCGGGCGAGCTCGTGCTCTTCGTGCACCTGCGCGAGGGCGTCTCGCTGGACGACGAGCTGCGCTCGCGCATCGCCGGCTCGCTTCGCAGCGCGCTGTCGCCGCGGCACGTACCGGACACGATCGAGCTGGTGCCCGCGATACCGCGCACGCTCACCGGCAAGAAGCTCGAGCTGCCGGTGAAGCGCATCCTCCAAGGCGCCGAGCGCGACGACGTGGTGCGCAGCGACGCCCTGTTGGACCCGGGTTCGATCGACGCTTTCGTGGACTACGCGTCGAGCAGGACGCCGGCGTAGTTCAACGCCTGACGACCCTGAGGCGAAGAGTCCTCCGATCGCAGGTCGTCGCACCTGGGACCGCGGGCGCGTCGCTGATCGCAAGCCGGTAGCGGCCGAGCCGCAGACGGCGGCTCGACACGCGCAGCCTCCCGGCCCCGACGCGAACGCGACGCGTGAACGACGCGACCTTCGCGGATCCGCGTAGGACGGTGACTCTGAGCGCGGCGGCGGCGCCGGCCCTCCAGGTGAGGATCGCGCTGCGACCCTTGACCACCCGGCGCGAGCGAAGCCGCAGCCCGCTGAGCGGAACCGCGCCTGGAGTGCCGCAAGTGCCGAGCGGCAGCCACGTGAACCTCGCGATGCGCACGCTCCGGGCACCGGCGGCCCGGCGACCCTTGAAGCGCCAGTAGTTGATCTGCGGGACCTCGGTGGACGGCGTGGGCACGCCGCTCGTCACGACCCAGTCGAGCAGCGTCGCAGCCGC
>JBKPDA010000155.1:0-5547 GCA_046727635.1 Actinomycetota bacterium
GCGTACGCCCGAGGAGGGCTATCACCTGACCGAGGACCTCGTCGACAAAGCGATCCAGTTCATCGCCGA
This sequence comes from Actinomycetota bacterium, assembly GCA_046727635.1. Classification (GTDB taxonomy): domain Bacteria; phylum Actinomycetota; class Thermoleophilia; order Solirubrobacterales; family Thermoleophilaceae; genus JAICJR01. Next base: position 70 of record JBKPDA010000155.1, read on the forward strand.
CGCAAAGCAGATCGCCCCGCACAAGCCGTTCTACCTCCACTTCTGCACAGGCGCGACCCACGCGCCGCACCACGTGGCCAAGGAATGGGCCGACCGCTACAGCGGCCTCTTCGACGACGGCTGGGACGCGTACCGCGAGCTCGTGTTCGCCCGGCAGAAGGAGCTGGGCGTGGTGCCGGACGACGCCGAGCTGTCCCGGCACGACCCGGACGTGCCCGAGTGGGACTCGCTGCCGTCCGATGCGCGCCGCCTGTACGCCCGCATGATGGAGGTCTTCGCGGGCTTCCTCTCGCACACCGACCACCACATCGGACGCCTGCTCGGCTTCCTCCGGGAAACCGGCGAGCTCGACAACACGCTGATCATGGTCGTCTCCGACAACGGCGCCAGCGCGGAGGGCGGCCCCACCGGGACAACGAACGAGGCGCAGTTCTTCAACAACGCCCCCGAGCCCCTGGAGGACAGCCTCAAGCTGATCGACGAGCTCGGCGGCCCCACCACGTTCAACCACTATCCCTGGGGTTGGACATGGGCCGGCAACACGCCGTTCCGCCGCTGGAAGCGCGAGACCTATCGCGGCGGGGCGAGCGACCCCTTCATCGTCCACTGGCCGGGCGGCATCGAGAGCCATGGGGAGGTGCGCACCCAGTACACGCACCTCGTCGACATGGTTCCCACCGTGCTCGACGTGCTCGGGATCGAAGCGCCGGCGACGATCAGAGGTGTCACCCAATCGGCTCTCCACGGCGTCAGCTTCGCTCATACCTTCACCGACGGGGACGCGCCCACCGGTCACGGGACGCAGTACTTCGAGATGCTCGGCGACCGCGCGATCGATGACAACGGCTGGCGGGCCGTTTGCCCGTGGCCGGGTCCGTCGTTCGCGGAGGCCGGAAAGCCGTTCGGCACCCCGATCACGCCGGAGGCCCTCACCGACCTCGACGCTCACCACTGGGAGCTGTACCACGTGGCCGAGGACATGGCCGAGAACCACAACCTCGCGGACACCCACCGCGACAAGCTGATCGAGATGATCTCGCTGTGGTACGTCGAGGCGGGGAAGTACGACGTGCTTCCGATCGACGGCAGCGCCGTGCAGCGGATGATGGTCGAGCGGCCGCAGGTGGCCGAGGCCCGTAACCGGTACACGTTCCGCCCGGGCACCCAGACCGTGCCGTTCTACGCGGCGCCGCGCGTGACGAACCGGCCGCACAGCATCACCGCCGACGTGGAGATTCCGGAGGACGGCGCGGAAGGCGTGCTGCTATGCCAGGGGTCGGCCGTCGGCGGCTGGTCCTTCTACATGGCGGACGGCAAGCTGCACTACGTGCACAACTACGTTGGCCGCAGCCTCTACCACGTGTCCTCGGGCAACGGCGTGCCCAGCGGTCACCATCAGCTGCGCTTCGAGTTCGAGCCCACCGGCGAGCCCGACGTGGCCCACGGCGACGGCTCGCCCGGCCGGGCACAGCTCTACGTCGACGGCGAGCTGATCGGCGAGACCGACATGCCGCGCACCACGCCGGTGATCTTCAACCCGGGCGGGATGACGTGCGGTGCCAGCGGAGGATCCGCCGTCGTTCCCGACTACAGCGCTCCGTTTGAGTTCAGCGGCGAGATCTACAACGTGACCGTCGATCTCAGCGGTGACCTGATCAAAGACACCGAGAGCGAGATGCGAGTCGCGATGGCTCGCCAGTAGGCGATGGTCGCGCAGGCTGCGGAGCCGATGGCCCTGCTGCCCGGCGGCGGGTTCCTGATGGGCACGGACGCCCCCGACGGCTACCCCGACGACGGCGAAGGTCCGGTACACACGGTGCGGCTCCGAGCGTTCCGGATCGACCCGCACGCAGTAAGCAACGCGCGTTTCACGGCGTTCGCGAACGCGACGGGCCACGTGACCGATGCGGAGCGCTACGGCTGGTCGTTCGTCTTCGCCGGACTGCTGCCCGATGCCTTTTCAGAAACGCGCGCGGTCGCGCACGCGCCGTGGTGGCGGCAGGTCTACGGGGCCGACTGGCGCCACCCCGAAGGCCCGCAATCTGATCTAACCGGCCGGGCCGACCATCCAGTCGTCCATGTCTCCTGGAACGACGCGCAGGCCTTCTGCGCCTGGAGCGGCAGCCGACTGCCGACCGAGGCCGAGTGGGAGTTCGCCGCCCGCGGCGGGCTGGTGCAGCAGCACTTTCCATGGGGCGGCGAGCTCGAGCCGGGCGGCGCACATCGCATGAACGTCTTCCAGGGCCGCTTCCCGGACAAGAACACCGTGGCCGACGGATACGCCGGCACGGCGCCCGTCCAGTCGTTCCCGCCCAATGCCTACGGCCTGCACAACATGACCGGGAACGTGTGGGAGTGGTGCGCCGACTGGTTCGATCCGGACTACTACCGCCACGGCCCGGCCGAGAACCCACCGGGCCCGCCGGCGGGACCGGGCCGCGTGATGCGTGGAGGCTCCTACCTCTGCCACGCCTCCTATTGCAACCGCTACCGCGTCGACAGCCGCAGCGCCAGCGAGCCGGACAGCTCCGCCGGCAACCTCGGCTTCCGCATGGCCGGCGACGCGCCGGCTCCGGTCAGTGCCTGAACGCCCCAGCCTCCTCTGGGTCCCGCTGCGGTAGCGGTTGCGTGAGCGCTTGGAGCGACGCCGTCTGCTTGCGCATGTCGTCGAGGAACAGGTCCGCCATGTCGTGCGTCATTCCGGCTCTCACCACTATCCGTAGCACCGAGAGGTCCTGCCGGTTCTCGGGGAAGGTGTAGGCGGGAACGAGCCATCCGTTCTCGCGCAGGCGGGCGGAGACGTCGAACACGGTGTAGTTGCGCACGTCCGGGGCGACCGTGAACGCCAGCACCGGGAGCTCGCTGCCGTCGGTTATCAGCCGGTACGGACCCATCTCGGCGATCGCGCCGGCGATGTGCTGCGCGATGGAGCTCGAAGCGCGTTGGATCGTGCGGTAGCCCGTTGCGCCGAATGCCAGGAACATGAAGTACTGCGCCACCACCTCGCTGCCCGGGCGCGAGAAGTTAAGGGCGAAGGTGGGCATCTTGCCGCCGAGGTAGTTCACCTCGAACACGAGGTCGCGTGGGAGTGCTGCCTCATCGCGCCAGATCGCCCAGCCCACGCCCGGATAGACGAGCCCGTACTTGTGCCCGGAGGCGTTGATCGAGTGCACGCGCTCAAGCTGAAAGTCCCACTCGAGCTCCGGCTGCACGAACGGTGCGACGAACCCGCCCGAGGCGGCGTCGACGTGCACCGGAACGTCGGGCCCACCGGAGGCGGCGAGCTCGTCGAGCGCCGAGCAGATCTCGCTCACCGGCTCGTAGCTCCCGTCGAAGGTCGAGCCGAGGATCGCCACCACGCCGATCGTGTTCTCGTCGCAGTGCGCCACCGCCTCCTCGGCGCTCAGGTGGTACCGCTCGCCCTCCATCGGCACGAGGCGCGGTTCGACCTCCCAGTAGCGACAGAACTTGTCCCAGCAGACCTGCACGTTCACCCCCATCACGAGGTTCGGCCTATCGGTGGGCTTTCCGGCCGCTCGCATCCGCTCCCGCCAGCGCCACTTCAACGCCATCCCGCCCAGCATGGCCGCCTCGCTCGAGCCGGTAGTAGACGTGCCGGTCACATCGCCCGCTCCAGGAGCGTGCCAGAGGCGGCCGATCATGTTCACGCAGCGCCGCTCGAACTCCGCGGTCTGCGGGTACTCGTCCTTGTCGATCATGTTCTTGTCGGCCGTCTCCGCCATCAGGATGGCGGCGCGCGACGGCATCCATGTGGTGACGAACGTGGCCAGATTCAGGCGCGCGCTGCCGTCGAGGAGCAACTCATTCGACAGCAGGTCATATGCGACGTCGGTCCCCGTGCCGTGCTCGGCGAGCTCGTCTCGGGGGAGGCCCTGCAGCTCCTCCTCGCGTACAAGCGTGGGGAGACTCCCACCGTTACCGCTACGGCTGCTCTTGGCGTCGATGCTCATGGTGTCCCTTCGTTCCGGGCGTCAGCGCGTGATTGCGACGCCCAACGATCGGGCCTAGGCGCGCGCGACGCATCATCCAGATCGGATGATGGAGCGGCGGATGTTGCTTCGAGTTAGAGGCCGAGCGGATGCTCGGTCTCGGGCAGCTGCTCGAGGCTGCGGCGCAGCGCGGCGAGTGCCCGTGTTTCGTGCTTGCGGCGCGTCGTGCGCAGCGCGCTGACGGCGTTCGGCAGCTCCCATGCGGCGAACATCGGACAACCGACACAGACCGCCACCACCACGGGGACCACGGTGGCCGGCGCAGGCACCAGCACTGCGGCCGCACAAACGCCCGCACACATCAGCGCCGTTACCACGGCGGCGAAGCACACGAGCACCGCCTGACGGCGGCTTGGCGGCGATTGCGTAGTCATGACGGCGCTTCCCGAAGGGTTCCCGAGCCTAGCGCACGTCAATCGGAACTTCGCCGGAACATTCGTCGACCGACGGGCGGAGCTAGCTCGGGACGATCGGGAGCTCCGGCTCGTCGGCCGGTATCGCGCTGTCGGCGACGAAGAGCCCGACGACGAGACCGGCGAGCATCGAGACCGCGATGGTGGCCTCGACCATGGGATCGCCCTTCAACGGGACGAGCTCCACAAGCGCGTCGTGCAGGCGCTCGCGCATGCCGGCGTCCACGCCGAACGCGTCGAACACCGCGTCGAAGCCCTCGGCCGCGTCCTCCCAGCCGCGGAGCCGGTTGAGCATGAACAGGTCGTGGGCGCGCTCACATCCCTCCCGGAGCGCCTCGGCCGAGATCTGCAGCATCCGGCGAGTAATACCCACCGGGGCGGCGGATCTATCTCGGCCCACCCTACGTCGTGCGCGCCTACCGGAATCGGGAGGAGCGCACCATTGCTGGGGACGACCCAGACTGAGACCTTGACGACATGCGGCGGGCCACACCCGCCGCGGACTCGAGTCCACCAACTGGGAGGGCGGAAAATGAGTGTCCAAGCAGAAGGCAGGACACCGCAAGCGCGTTACGACACAGCGGGCGCGTACGACGAGCACGGCGAAGGTTGGGTCGCGTTCGCGGGCGTGATGCTGCTGATCGTGGGGACCCTGAACACGATCGAGGGCATCGCCGCGATCGGTAACGCGAACTTCTTCGTGCACGGGACCCACTACATGTTCGCCAGCCTGAACACCTGGGGCTGGATCACCCTCGCCATCGGAGTCTCCGAGCTCCTGGTCGGGCTTGGCATCTTCGCCAAGAACCAGTTCGCGCGGTGGGTCGGCGTGTTCGTGTTGTCCTGCAACGCGATCGTGCAGCTGCTCATGATCCCGGCGTACCCGTTCTGGTCGCTGTCGATCTTCGCGATCGACTTCCTGGCGATCTACGGCCTCTGCGCGTACGGCGCCCGGATCTCGCGCACGGCCTAGGAGGGCCGGCCCGAGCTCCAGCTCCGGAACGAGCGGGCAGTTCGATATCCCGAGCGGCGCGGTGCCAAGGCAGGCCCCGCCC
>JBKPDA010000156.1:0-3955 GCA_046727635.1 Actinomycetota bacterium
GCTCGGCGCGATCGATCTCGTGCGGGTGGAGTCCCAGGAGGTCGTCCGCGATGTGACGGTCGCGTGCGTGGATTCCGCTCACGCTGAGGCGGTCGTGCGGGTGGTGCGCGAGCTGGAGGGCGTCCGTGTCGACAGCGTCTCGGACCGCACGTTCCTGATGCACAAGGGGGGCAAGATCGAGGTCAACCCGAAAGTACCGATCAAGACTCGCGACGATCTTTCGATGGCCTACACGCCCGGGGTGGCACGTGTGTGTATGGCGATTCACGAGGATCCGGCCAAGGCGTGGGCGCTGACGATCAAGAGCAACACGGTCGCGATCGTCTCGGACGGCACCGCCGTCCTCGGGCTTGGCGACATCGGACCTGAGGCGGCGATGCCGGTGATGGAGGGCAAGGCGATGCTGTTCAAGGAGTTCGCCGGCGTCGACGCGTTCCCGCTGTGCGTCGACACCAAGGACGTTGATCAGATCGTGGCGTTCGTCAAGGCGGCGGCCCCGACCTTCGGCGGGATCAACTTGGAGGACATCTCAGCGCCGCGCTGCTTCGAGATCGAGCGGCGCTTGCGATCCGAGCTCGATATCCCGGTCTTTCACGACGACCAGCACGGCACAGCGATCGTCGTGCTCGCGGCGCTGCTCAACGCCCTGCGCGTCGTCGGCAAGCGAGCCGAGGACATCAGAGTGGTGGTCGTCGGCGCGGGCGCGGCCGGCCTGGCGTGCGCGGACATCATGCGGGCCCACGGCGTGGACGACGTGGTCGTGTGCAACCGCCGCGGCGCGCTGTACGCCGGCGCGGAGCACCTCGACGCCGACCGGGCGGCGCTCGCGCAGCGCACGAACAAGCGCGGGCTGCGGGGCACTGCCGACGAGGTGCTGCAGGGTGCAGACGTGCTGGTTGGCGTGTCCGGGCCCGGCGCGGTGTCAACGGCCGCGGTGCGGCGAATGGCTCCCGGCGCGATTGTGTTCGCGATGGCCAACCCGGAGCCCGAGGTCCACCCCGAGGAAGTCCGCGACGACGTCGCGATCATCGGCACCGGGCGCTCTGACTACCCCAATCAGATCAACAACGTGCTCGCGTTCCCGGGGATCTTCAAGGGCGCGCTCGAGGTGCGCGCCCGCACGATCAACGAGGACATGAAGCTCGCCGCCGCGCACGCCATCGCACGCGTCATCCCCGAGGACGAGCTGCACGCCGACTACATCATCCCCAGCGTCTTCAACCGCCACGTCGCCGAATCGGTGGCTCAAGCGGTCGCCGACGCCGCGGTCACGAGCGGCGTCGCCCGCCGCGAACGGGGCGCTCGCCCACACGAGCCGGTGACCCCGCTCGAGGAGATGCGCTGAGCCACCCCGGCGCCGCCCGTTGAGACCGAAGCACCTTGTCCGCAGCGCCGTCGCTCGGTTGCGCGAGGGACAACAACAAGCATTCGAGCTAAACGCTAACGCGCTGCTCCATCCGGCGAATCCGGGCGTCTCGAGAGACCAACAGAGAACTCACAACACCTCCGAGTCCGAACCGGAGCACGCGCGGTCCGCGGATTGCCGACGACCACCGCCCTCCGGTCGCGGACCGGAAGCACCGCCCGTCCGCCCGCGTCGGCCGTGCCGCTGCAGTGAAGGTTGGGCGGTGAGACGCACCCGCGAAGCTCCTGGGAGCCCTGTGCGACGTCGCCGACGACTTCCACGGCGTTCCCTTACCGGGTCCGCGAATGCGCAAGCGAGTCGCCTCGCGAGCGTGTCCACGTCGGGGGCAGGGTAGATTCGGCTCTGTGACGGTCGTCGTGCTAACCGGGGCAACTCGCGGCGTCGGGCGAGCCGCTGCTATCGAACTTGCCCGGCGAGGGGCCGAGGTCGCACTGGTGGGACGCGATCCCGAGCGCGTTAAGGCGGTCACCGAAGAAGCCGCCGCGGGCGGCGGTGGGCGGGTCTACGGGCACGTCGCGGACTTGGCGTTGATGTCCAGTGTCCGGGCATTGGCCGACGAGATCGACCGGGGCTATGAGCACGTCGACGTCCTTGCCAACAATGCTGGGGCACTGTTCGCCTCGCGCAAGGAGACCTCCGAGGGGTTCGAACAGACCCTCGCACTGAACCATCTCGCGCGGTTCCTGCTCACCAACCTGCTGCGAGATCGCTTTGCCGGCGGCCGCGTCGTGACGACCGCGTCCGGCGCCCACAGGTCCTCGCGCCTGGATCTCGACGACCTGCAATCGGAGAAGTCCTACTCGCCGCGCGTCTACGGCTTCTCGAAGCTGTGCAACATCCTGTTCACGCGCGAGCTGGCCAGGCGCGCGCCGGAGTTGCACGCCAATTGCTTTCACCCCGGCGTCGTGCGCACCGGCTTCGCCAAGAACGAAAACGGGATCTGGAAGGCGGTCGCCACGCTCGGCGCGCCCTTCTTCCGCTCCCCGGAGCGCGGCGCCCGCTCGCTCGTCTGGCTCGCGCTGTCCAACGAAGCGGCTGCTCTCACCGGCGCATACATCGAGGACGAGAAGGTGATCGCCCCCAGCGCCCAGGCCCAGGACGCCAACCTCGCAGAGAGCCTCTGGGAACGAAGCGCCGAGCTCGTCGGCCTGCCCGCCGACGCGCGGGCCTGACGCGATCGTCCCCTCGACCCACCAATCGCAACGTCGACCGCGAGCGCTAGATCCAGATGCAAAGACCGCGGCACGCGGCCTCGGAGCCTGCCTCACGTGAACGGTCCCACACACGGCGCGGGCACCCAAGATCTCGGGTCCCGCAGCCGGCTATTCACGCGGAACGTTCGCAGCGCGAGGATGCGCTCAGGCGGAAGGAGAGGTCATGAGCAGATTCATGGCTGATTGTCGTCGCTGGCCCAGCGAGACCAGCTGCTCGCTGGTGATCTTCGGCGAGGACGAAGTCGTGCGCGCCGCAGCGGAGCACGCGGCCTCAGTGCACGGGCACGATGACACGCCGGAGTTGCGCCAGCAACTCCGCGAGTTCCTCGAGCCGGCAGAGGTATCCACCCCTAAGCCGCGCGCACAGGAACTGCTTCCCGGATAGCCGCCGCTCAATGGTCATGTCGGTAGAAGTGGTGTGACGGGCGTCGGGTAGGCCGACGACCACGAGGGTCGGCCACCGTTGGCGCCGAACTCGTCGGCTGTTATCCGCAGTCGACGTGAATGGAGACACGACGATGGCCGATGGTCAGAGCATGACGGTTGCCGATGTCGTTGCGCAGGTTCGCGATGGTCGGCTGGAGGATTTCGTCAGGGAGGCGGTCGCGCTGGTCGCCCGCGAGTTGATGGAGGGCGAGATCAGCGAGGAGATCGGAGCCGGGTTGGGCGAGGTCGCACCCGAGGTCAGGTTGACGCATCGCAACGGGTATCGCCCGCGGGCGTGGGAGACCAGGGTCGGTGAGATCGAGCTGCTGATTCCGCGCAAGCGCTCAGGGGCGTCGTACTTCCCTAGCTTCCTGGAGCCGCGCCGGCGCTCAGAGCAGGCGATCATCGCGGTCGTGCTGGAGGCGTACGTCAACGGTGTCTCGACGCGTAAGGTCGACCGCCTGGTCGAGCAGTTGGGGGTCGATGGGATGACCAAGGACCGAGTCTCGGGGCTGTGCCGGGCGTTGGACGAACAGGTCGAGCTGTTTCGCCAGCGGGCGCTGGAGGGTGCCTACCCCTACCTGTGGGTGGACGCGAAACAGGTCAAGGTGCGTGACCACGGCCGAGTCGTGTCCAAGGCGGTCGTCGTCGCGTATGCGGTACACGAGTCCGGCGTGCGGGAGGTGATCGGTCTTGATGTTGGTGAGGTCGAGTCCGGCGCGTTCTGGACTGAGTTCCTGCGCTCGCTACGCCAGCGCGGGCTGGACGAGGTGCGGCTGGCTGTCTCCGATCAGCACGAGGGGCTGAAGGCCGCGATCGCCCGCGTGCTCGGCTGCCCATGGCAAAGGTGCACGGTGCACTTCACCAGGGATATGGTCATGCACTGCCG
>JBKPDA010000157.1:0-13609 GCA_046727635.1 Actinomycetota bacterium
CGCCCGCCCAGGTGGGCGCCTGCCCGCCCGAGAAGGGTCCCTCCTGGGGGCATTCGATGATCGTGGACCCCTGGGGCGTGGTGCTGGCCGAGGCCGACGGCGAGTCCGAGCAGTTCGTGGCCGCCGACCTCGACCTTGCTCGCCAGGAGGAGATCCGGGAGCAGCTGCCGAGCCTGGCCAACCGCGTCGCGAGCGCTTACAGCTGGCCCCAGGAGGTCACAGCCTGATGGCTGCGGCTCGCAACCCCGGCGCCGTGGACAAGCGGCGCGTGATCCTCGATGCCGCCATCCACGTGTTCGCGCGGCGCGGCTTCCACAGCTGCCGCGTCTCCGACGTGGCGGACGAGGCGGGCGTGGCCTACGGCCTCGTCTACCACTACTTACGCACCAAGGAGGAGATCCACAACACGCTCTTCACCGAGCGCTGGCAGCTGATGCTCGACGCGATCGTGGAGATCGACAAGCGGGAGCAGACCGCGCGCGAGAAGCTGTACCAGGTTGCGGGCTTCATCATCGACTCCTACCGCCACGAGCCCGACCTGATGAAGGTGATCATCGTGGAGGTCACGCGCGCGGCGAACACGTTCGGGCGCGACCACCTGGACAAGATCCGCGAGGCCTACGACCTGATCGCCGGCATCGTCGAGCAGGCGCGCAGCGACGGCTCGTTCAAGTCCACCATCTCCGCCGAGTTCGCGGCCATGTGCTTCTACGGCGCGATCGAGCAGCTGCTGTCGGCGTGGATCTTCGACCTGCTGCCGCGCAGCGACGAGGACTTCGAGCGCGCCAAGGGGCTCGTGGTGGAGGCCATCTGCGGCGGGCTCGAGGCCGAGCCCACGGGCGCATCGGCTCTCTCCAGCTAGACGGCTAGACTGCCCAGGCTCTATGACCAACGATGTCGTAAAGCGCCTCGCTTGGAGCGGGCTGCTCGCGGGCGTGGGTGCGCTGAGCACCATCGTCGCCAACCGGATAGCTGAAGCCATCTGGGTCCGGATAACAGGAGAGGACCCGCCCGAATAGTCATGGCCGACGACGCGAGCACGCAGAGCACCCAGGAAGTCCCCGCGTTGCAGCACGAGACCGAGCCGTCCCCGCAGTCCCCGCTTGGCGCACAGCAGGCAGGCGAGCCCAGCGGCCCCTCACCCGAGGTGCTCGTAGGCGGCGCGTTCGTGGGCGGCTTCGTGCTCGCCAAGGTCCTGAAGAAGCTCGGAGGAGGCGACTGATGGCGCAAGGCAACGGCTACCCGCCGGGCACTGCCGAGAAGTCACTCGGCGAGATCGTCAACGAGGTATCCGAGAAGGCCACGCTGCTCGTCCGCGAGGAGGTCGAGCTCGCGAAGGCGGAGGTCACTCAGAAGGTCACGCGGATCGCCAAGGGCGCGGTGCTGGCGGCGGTCGGCGGCATCTTCCTCGTCTTCATGCTCATCTACTTCCTGGAGGGCCTCGCGCTGTTCCTCGACGACATCCTCAACGTCAACCCGAGTGGCGTCTGGATCGGCTACTTCATCGTCACCGCCGGCCTGCTGGTGTTGGGCCTGATCGCGATCCTGATCGCGGTCCGCCTCTTCAAGCGTGGCGCTCCGCCCACGCCGGAGCTCGCCATCGAGGAGGCCAAGAGGACCCGCGACGTGCTCGAGGAGGTGCGCGGCTGATGGGCACGTCGCGCACGCCGGCCGAGATCAGGCAGTCGCTGGAGGCCACGCGCACCGAGCTCACCTACTCGCTGAACGACCTGCAGGGCAAGGTGCGCGAGCTCACCAACTGGCGCCGCCAGCTGGCCGAGAACAAGCGCACCGCCATCGTCAGCGCCGCGGTGGCCGGCTTCCTAATCGGCGGAGGCGTGGCCGCCACCTTCTCGCTCTTCCGCCGCAAGCGCTAGCGCTCAAGCACAGCTCTTAGCCGCGTCCGGGGCGGCCTCTAGCCTGGGCCCGTGCCTAGCACGCGCGCGATCGCGAAGGTGATCCTGGTCGCGGTCGCGATCCTCGGAGCGCTGTACCTGCTCTACCAGATCCGCTCGATCCTCAAGTTGCTGTTCATCGCCATCTTCCTGGCGGTGGCGCTGGGTCCGGCCGTGGACTTCTACCAACACCGAGTGCGAGTGCCGCGAAGCATGGCGATCCTGCTCGTCTACCTCACGGTCCTCGGCGCCATCTTCGGTCTCGGCCTGCTCGTGGTGCCGCCCATCGTGAGCGGCGTGAACAAGTTCGTGAAGGCCGTTCCGGGCTACGTGCAGGACATCCGCAATAGCCCGACCCTGCGCAGGTACGACAACAAGTACCACATCACCGACAAGCTGAACGAGGAGGCCAAGAAGCTCCCGAACAGGCTCGGCGACGCAGCCGGTGCATTGACGTCGGTGACGGTGGGCGTGTTCTCGGCTCTCGTCCAGCTCGTCGCCGTGCTCACCCTCACCTTCTTCTTCCTGAAGGACGGGGGTCGGATCATCACCTGGTGGTTACGACAACTCCCGCCCGGGCGCGCCGAGCGCGCCCGGGCGGTGATGGGGGACGTCTACAACGCGGTTGCCGGCTATGTGCTCGGCAACCTCCTGATATCTCTGATCGCCGGAACCAGCACGTACGTGGTGCTCGAGATCCTCAACGTGCCGTTTGCGGTCCCGCTTGCGGTGCTGATGGCCTTCCTGGACCTGATCCCGCTCGTCGGCGCGACCATCGGCGGCGTCCTGATCGGCATCGTGGCCGCGATCACCGACTTCCCCACCGACCTGATCGTCTGGGCGGTCTTCTTCATCGTCTACCAGCAGGTGGAGAACAACCTGCTGCAGCCGCTGATCTACCGCCGCACCGTGTCGGTGCACCCGCTCATCGTGCTCGTGGCGGTGCTGATCGGCGGCGCCCAGCTCGGGGTGCTCGGCGCCCTGCTTGCGATCCCCGTCGCGGCCGCGATCCAGATCGTGGTGAAGGACCTGTGGAGGACGCGCAGGGGCGCCGTGGCGTAGCCCTACTCGAGCAGCCGCGGCGGGATGCCGCCAACACCGAGAAGGCCCGGCCCCGTGTGGACGCCCAGCACCGGGCCGACCTCGCCCACCCAGACCGGCTCGTTGCCGAACATCTCGCGACACGTGTCTGCCAGCCGCTCGGCCTGCTCGGGCGCCTGGATGTGCTGGACCACCCAGGCGTCGGCGCCGTCGGCGTGGCGGCCGCGCGCGTTATCGACCATCCGCTCGAACGCCTTGCCGCTTGTGCGCACGCGCTCGATCGGCACCATCTCGCTCTCCACGCTGAGGATCGGCTTGATCTTCAACGTCGAGCCGATCCAGGCGCTGGCCATTCCGATCCGCCCGCCTCTTCGCAGGTACTCCAGCGTGTCGATCGCGAACCAGATCTTCAGGCTCTCGCGCGCCTCCTGAGCGGTGCGCGCCACGCCCTCGAGGTCCTCGCCGCGAAGCGCCGCGCGGGCGGCGGCGAGAGCCACCAGCCCGGTGCCGCCGGCGCCGGTTGCAGAGTCGAACACGCGGACGCGGTCCTTGCCGCGGCCGTCGCGCTCGAGCGCCTCCACCGCCTGCCGGGCGGCCTCGCAGGTGCCCGACAACCCACCCGAGATATGCACCGACACGATGTCCCTGCCGGCGTCGAGCAGCGGCTCGTAGACGGACAGGAAGTCGCCGACCGCGGGCTGCGAGGTGGTGGGCAGAGGGTCCGCATGGCGCAGCTCCTCGTAGAACGCGTCGTAGTCGGTGATGTCCGCCTCGCGCACGGTCCGCTCCCCCGCGAAGTTCACATACAGCGAGACAAGTTGGATTTCGTTAGCTCGGGCTAGCTCTTTCGGGAGATAGCCGGTAGTGTCCGCGACCACGGAGACGCGCGTCATGCGCGGGGCAGCCTACACATGAGAGCCGCGGCCACGATGGCCCGTGGACAGATTTGCTCGTCCAAAGGAGGGACTCTTGCTAGGACGCGACAGAGAGCTGGTCGAGACGTTGCTTCGGGAGCGATCTGAAGGACTTCGCCGGACGCGTGTGGCCATGCGATATCGCGCCCTCGATCCCTCGGGGGAGGTGTTGGACGACCCGCTTCCGGTAGCCGAGGAAGCGGACCCCACCGGCCGCTGCGTCGACTGCGGAGGCGCGATCCCCAGCGCTCGCCTGCGGGCGATCCCCGGCGTCGTGCGCTGCGTGAGCTGCCAGCGCGAGCACGAGTCGCAGACCGGCTAGCTCGAGTCGCAGGACGCGGGCGGTCGTCCTCGTAGACTGCCGCGCGTGCCCAAGACCCTCGTCACCGGTGCGACGGGCTTCATCGGCTCCGCCGTGGCGCGTGCGTTGGCGAAGCGTGGCGACGAGCTCCGCCTCGTTGTGCGCGAGGGCGCGCCCACCGACGGCATCGAGGGGCTGGACTACGAGCAGGTGAAGGCCGACCTGCTCGACCGCCGTTCGCTGAGGCGGGTGCTGACGGGCGTGGAGCGGGTGTTCCACTGCGCCGGGCTCACCTCGCTGCGACGCAGGGACGAGCAGCGCGTGTTCGAGGTGAACACGGTGGGCACGCGGATGCTGTTCGAGGAGTGCCTCAAGGCCGAGGTGGAGCGCGTGGTCTACACCTCGAGCGTGGCCGCGATCGGCCCCGCGCCGGCGGGCGGCACGGCCGACGAGTCCCAGGTGTTCACGGCGGGCGGACTCGACATTCCGTACGTGAACTCGAAGCACGAGGCGGAGGTGGAAGCGGTGCGGCTGGCCGCTCACGGCCTGTCGCTCGTGTGCGTGAACCCTACGTTCGTGTTCGGGCGCGGCGACCATCACGGCGGCTCCACCGGCGTCGTCCGCCGCTTCCTGCTCGGCCGTATCCCCGTGTACACGGACGGCGCGCTCAACGTGGTGGACGTGGAGGACGTGGCCCGGGGTCACCTGCTGGCGGACCAGAAGGGCGAGGTGGGGGAGCGCTACATCCTCGGAAACCGCAACTACACCTGGGACAGGCTGTTCGCCGACCTGGCGCGGCTCAGCGGCGTGGAGCCACCGCCGCTCAAGCTGCCCGCCCCGCTGGCGCTCCGCGTCGTGGAGCTGATGGAGCGCGGTCCCGGCCGCCCGCCCGTCAGCCCCGTGGAGGTGAGGTCCGCCAGCCAGTGGTGGACCTATCGCAATACCAAGGCCAAACGCGAGCTGGGCTGGACCACCTCGCCGCACGAGGACACGATCGAGGCCACCGTGGAGTGGTACCTCGAGCGCGAGGGCGACCGGGTGGCTCGCGGCCGGCGATCGCAGCCGTTCCAGTACAAGGTGGCCGCTCGAGCGCTCTCCACGATCGAGGGAGCGGCTGGCATAGTCGGGCGTCTACGCCCACGCTGAGGGCTGAAGCACCGAACCCACTCTCGCTAAGCTCGCAGCGTGGCCACTCTGTACCGCTGCAAGACGCCAACCGACCTGCTCTGCGCCTGCGGCAAGGTGGCACGCAAGCTGCGCCGGGCGGGCATCGAGTTCGAGGAGGTGCGGGTGCCGTACCTGAAGCGCGACCGCCCGGAGGTCGAGGAGCTCACCGGCCAGCGTTGGGTGCCCGTGCTCGTCCACGGCGATCAGGTGATCCACGACTCCAAGCGGATCTGCGAGTACATCGACCACGTGCAGGCCACGGAGGCGTCCGCCGAGCCACGACGGCTGCGGGAAGCCGGCTGATGGCGGGGCTGTACGCCACGCGCCGGGCGGTTCGCGCCGCGAGGCGGATTTATCCGCTCGTGTTGGTGGCCTACCGCCACTGGGACCAGCTCAGCCCGCAGGAGAAGGAGCGCTACAGGCAGCAGGCGCGACGGTACGCCGAGCAGAGCGCGGGCTACGCGCGCCAAGGCGCGGGCCATGCCCGCCAGGCGCTGTCGAAGGTGCCCACGGACCGCTTTCGCAAGGGCGGGCGTTAGCCGCCCGGCTCCTGCCGGATCTCATAGCGCCTCGCGGGTAGGAACGCCGAGCTCGGGCCGTTGCGGCGGCTGGCGGCTCGGGCGCGCGACGTCCACGCCACGGGCGTGGGAGCGAACTGCAGCAGCGCGGTCCACGTGGCCTGGTCAACCTGTCCCGTGACGGGGATTGCGTGGGTCGCCTGGAACGCGGACACGGCCTGGGTGGTCTGCGTGTCGTACTTGCCCGTGGCGCTCACGGGCTGCCCGGCCGTCATCAGGTGCTCCTGAGCCCACACCACCACGTCGCCCTTCGAGCCCGAGCGCAGCGGCGGATACGTGGGCGCGACCACTCCGGTGGCGGCCGGATCGGGGGGAGCGATGGCGCCCCAGCCGGTCTGGCTGGCGGACTGCCATGACCACCAGCTCACGCCGGTGGCCCCGTAGCCGGTGGCGAGCGAGCGGAAGCGCTTCACGTCGGCGGCCGAGGGGCCGTCGTAGAGCTGCCCCAGCGGCACGATCGGCCGCCCGTACACGGTGTTCCATTGGTACGTGTGGGCGAGCGCGGTGTCCACGCTCGTGCCGATCGCCTTCCAGTACACCTGCGGTGCGTTGAACTGCGCGCCGCCGGGGCCGAGGAAGACCGAGTAGGGAAGGCTCGGGTGGTAGTCGACATATGGGAAGCTCGCAAGCGCCACTGGGTAGGTGGGGTTGGTTCCCGTCCGCAGCGCCTGGGTATAGGTCTGAGCCTGCGAGTAGAGCCCCTCGTACTGGCCCTCGGCGTCGATCGCGAGGCAGTCGGCGCCGGTCTGCGCGGCACGGATGCCGAGGTCGGCCTCAGTGGTGGGATGCGTGCCGTAGACGAACTGCCAGGCGCACACATGCAGGCCCGCGGCCTTCAGCTGCGCGATCAGCGTGCCGGAGAACTGGTCCCACCAGGTGGTGCCGTCCGAGCTCTTGATGAAGAGCGTCTTGACGCCGTACTGCTGGGCGCGAGCGATGATCGCGGGCACACTGCCGCCGTCGGACTTGCTCACGTACCAGATCCACATGCCGGTCCCATCGAACGCGGTGCCGCTCGGGGTGGCGCCCAGGCTCTTCGGCGTGGGCTTGCGCACGGAGATCGGGCCCACCACGTTTGAGCGCGCGCCGGAGCTCGTGACGATGCGGATCCTGCCGGAGCGGGCAGTGAGCGGCACCGTGGCCACGAAGCCGGCCGGCAGCTTGCGGCGCAGCTTCGCCATCAGCGGCCTGCGCACTCCGCCGCCGGCCGATTGAGCCTTGCTGCGGAACACCACCAGCATCCCCTTCGAGAGGTTCTTGCCCTTGAAGCGAAGCCGTCCGCCCGGCGCGACCACGTGCGGATCGCTCCCGCAGACCTCCACCGGCCAGCAGCGCACCGAGGTGATCACCGGCTTGGCGCTGCGCCGCGCCTCGGCGCCGGCGGGCGCCACCGAGGCGGCGATCGCCGCTACCGCAAAGGCGACGGCGACGGCACGGCTGCGGGCTGGCTGCGGTCTCAAGTCATCTCTCTGCGCCTACGGGGTTAGCTGACGGGCTCGCGCAGAGAGTGCTCGCGCGCCGATCGCGTTGCGACCGGTTCGCCCCTGGCCGCTGAGCGGCCTATCGGTTCCCCCGTTCCCCCGCGACGCGCGCGGGCGGATTCGGCGATTGGGCTCAGTCAGTCATAACAGACCGGGTCCGCCGGGGTTGCGCCTTTTGCCCGCTTGAAAGCGGTATTTCACGGGATTGGCGCGCTGAGCCCGCGCGCTCCCGACTGTGTCCTGAGGCGGAAATGGGGCCTCAGCTCCCCGAGTGACTGGGCGCGGCTGACGGTTGACGCGACCGGAGTCGGACTAGTAGTCCGGCGAGGGAGCGGCGACCGTCAGACGTGTCCAGGCGCCGGGAAGGTGCGCACCAATTTGCGGCTCAGGACACTAGCTCAGGCGGTTTTCCAGACCCAGCGGCGCCGACTGGGGCAGCTCGGCCTCGGGTGCTGCGGGCGCGTCCTCAGGCTGCTCCACGCCGAGCGCCTGCGCCAGCTCGCCCGTCTCGTACATCTCCATGACGATGTCGCAGCCGCCGACCAGCTTGCCGTCGATGAACAGCTGCGGGATCGTGGGCCAGCCGGACAGAGCCGACAGCTCCTCGCGGATGCGCGGGTCCGGAAGGATGTCCATCGCGGCGTACCTCACCCCGAGGGCGTTCAGCGCCTGCGAGGTGCGCATCGAGAAACCGCAGCGCGGCTGGTCCGGCGTGCCCTTCATGAAGAGCATCACCTGGTTCTCGTCGATCGCGTTCTGGAGGAACGTGCGGATCTCGTCGTTGGTCATCAGGAGCCTCCCGGCGTCGAAGTCTTTATGGAGAGCGCGTGAATCGGGCCGCCGATCTCGGGACCGAACACGTCGTAGACGAGTTGGTGCTGCTCGATGCGGGTAAGCCCCTGGAAACGGTCGGATACGACCTCCGCGCGGAAGTGGTCTCCGCCGCCCGTGAGGTCCTCCACCATGGCTGTGGCACCCGGAATCGCGCCCTCGATCCGTGTCTTGAGCTCTTCAGGAGTAGGCATCTCCGTCCGACAAAGATAGCCATAGGGATAGCTACAATCGAAGCCGCATGGTCACTCTTACCGACATAGCCGCCGAGAAGGTCAGCCAGTTCCTCTCCGGCCAGGAGCCCACCGAGGCCGCCGGGCTGCGCGTGGGGGTTCGCGGCGGCGGCTGCTCGGGCTTTCAGTACGCGCTCGCCCTCGACGAGGAGCGCGACGGTGACCACGTATTCGAGGATCACGGCATCCGCGTGATCGTCGACGACGCCAGCCTCCAGTACGTCAACGGCTCGGTCGTGGACTACAAGGAGAGCATGATGGGCGCCGGCTTCGAGGTGAACAACCCGAACGTCGTCGCCGCCTGCGGCTGCGGCTCCTCGTTCCGCGTTGCGGACGAGGATCCGTCGTGCGGCGCCACCGTCTAGCCGCTTTCCAGCGTCTGCTTCAGCGTCACTAGGCCCTGATCCATCATGGCCGCGGTCCGCTCGGCCATCTCGTTCGGCAGCAGGTCCGCCGTCCAGACGAAACGGGTCGTGCCCGCTCCGTCCTCGAACACCTGAGCGGCGCCGTTGTGGTGCGTGTAGGGACCCTCGCGGACCGACCACACGAGGCGGCGCGCGTCCTCGTCGAGGTCCACGAGCAGCTCGCGCACGACCGTCCCGTTAAAGAAGGTGACGATCCGGTCCTCGCCGTCCAGCCGCGCGTCCACCACGAACCCGGGCACGAGGCGCTCGTGCACCGCGCCCCAGTCGCGTAGGGCATCCCAGACCTTTTCCGGAGGTGCCGCGACGAGGATCTCCTTGCGGATACATGCCATCGGAGCACAAGCCTGACGGAGCGTGCGGGGCGCCGCTTGGACTTTCGTGCTCGCTTGCTAGACGGGCAGGGCGCGGAGCGCCGTCCAGAGGTAGAGCGACGCGAGCGATCGGTGCGGGCGCCAAGGCTCGGCGATGCGGGTGATCTCCGCGGCGCCCGGCAGCTCCGCCAGGTCGTAGAGGCGCTGCACCGCGTGCCGGATCCCGAGATCGCCCACCGGCAGCACGTCCGGCCGGCCGAGCTGGAACATCAGGAACATGTCGGCCGTCCACTTTCCGATGCCCTTCACCGCGGTGAGCTGCGCGGTCACGTCGTCGTCGGGCAGCTCCTTCAGCAGGTCCAGCTGCAGCTCGCCGTCCTCCACCCGCTCCGCGAGGTCACGTAGGTAAGCGACCTTCGCGCGCGACAGCCCGGCGGCACGGAGGTCGTCTGGATCGGCCTCGATCAGCTGCCGGGGGCTCGGTCCCTTGCCGCCGAACATGTCGAGCAGCCGCCCGTAGATCGACTCGGCCGCCTTGGTCGAGAGCTGCTGCCCCACGATCCCGCGCAGCAGGGCGGTGTACGGCTCTCGCGGCCGTCGCTGGAGCACGCCGTCGATGCTCAGCGCGCCGTACTCGTCGATCAGCCCGCGCATCACGGGATCCGCCTCGCGCAGGTCGTCGAGCGCGGTCAGTGGATCAACACCGGCGTGCCCACCGGCACGCGGTTGTAGAGATCGATCACGTCGCTCACGTGCATGCGGATGCAGCCGTGGGAGGCGCGCGTGCCGATGGACCAGTCCTCGGCGGTGCCGTGGATGCCGATCCCGTCCCCGAGGTCGAGCAGCCGGGCCTTGAGCGGATCGCGCGGGTCGCTCGGTGGGATCACCTGGCCGGCGAGCGAGCCGGCCCAGGCGCTGTTCGGCACGTGCCAGGCAGGATTCACCTGCTTGTCGAGCACGTGCCGGAGGCCCTGGGGTGTCTCTAGGCCGGCCATGCCCACCGCCACCGGGTAGGTCTTCACGAGCCGCAGGCGCTTGAACAGGCGAAGCTTGAAGTTGCCGCGGTCCACCGAGATGTAGGTGGAGTAGATGCGCGCGAGCTTGCGCACGGTCACGTTCGGCGCGATGCGGTGCACGTTCGTTTCCACCAGCCGATCGGTGGTGGGCCCCCGCAGCTCCTCGATCAGCTTCTGGCGGAGGCGCTCGGGCACGATGCCGTGCCCGTAGCGGCCGTGCACGCGCACGATCTTGCTCACCCCAAGGCGCACGCGCGCGTCGCGCGGCGCCTTGTAGAAGGGCTTGCCCAGCTTGGCGATCGCCGCGGAGAGCGCCTTGCTCGAGATCGTCTTCTTGAGCTTCACGTGCACCGGCTTGTTGTGCGACGCCAGGTCGAAGGCCGAGGCCACCATGACGTCGTAGTCGATGGCGAAGCCGAGGTCGGCGGTCGAGATCTGCTGGTCGGTGCTGCCGACGCGCACGGTGATTGCCCGCTCCCAGACCGGCGCGAGCGTGCTCTGCACCTTCGACTTCGCGCCCGCCTTGTCGAGCCCGCTCACGTCCACGCGGGCGATGGTGGCGTGGTCGGGCAGGGTGGCCGGGGCGTCCGCCAGGGCGGCCGAGGGCAGCGCAAGACAGAGCGCCAATACGACGAGAGCCGGAATCCGCATCGCCTACAGGATGACAGCGACGGTCGGCACGTTGCGTGTTTCAACCCACAAATGAGGTATGCCGATCAGGCTCACCATGGCTGCATCAGGCGAGCCGGTCACCCTCACCGACGAGCTGAAGCGCGAGCGCCTGCTCGACATCGAGGCGCGTCTGCACAAGCATCGCGCGCCCGCCTTCGTGATCTTGGCGGCCGCGCTGATCGCCTCCGGGCCGTGGATCGGATGGCTCTGGATGATCCCGCTGGTGCCGGCGCTCGGCGCGCCGCTGGCCTGCAAGAAGCTGATGGCGGCGAGCCCCCGGCCGGAGCGCTGGGCGGCTGCTGCCTGGGGCGTGTCCCCGCTCATGATCGCCGTGAGCGTCGCCCTCACCGGCGGCCCGAAGAGCTCGGCGATCTGCTGGTTCGCCTTGCCGGCCGTGACGCTGGGCGCGCGCTTCGAGCGACGCGGGGTGACGATCGGCCTCACGTACATCCTGGGGCTGCTCGTCCTGTCCACCGTGCTGGTGGATCCGGCCGCCGCTGCCCAACGCCCCGACCTGCTCATCTTCCCGGTCGCGCTCGCGCTGGCCGTCACCGTCTTCTCGGCCGCGATCCAGCAGTCAGACCGCCACCACAGGCTCGAGGCGGTAGTGGATCCGCTCACGGGCCTGCTCAACCGCACCGCCCTCTACCAGCGCTTCGGCGAGCTGAAGCAGCAGGCGGAGATGACGGCCGGCGGGACGCAGGTGGGCTTTCTCGTGGTGGACCTCGACCGCTTCAAACGCATCAACGACGAGCACGGCCACGCGGTGGGCGACGCGGTGCTCGAGCGCCTCGCCTACGTGATGCGCAACTCGCTGCGCGCCTTCGACCTCGTGTACCGCCTTGGAGGCGAGGAGTTCGTGGTCGTGCTGCCCGGCGTGACGCTCGAGAAGGCCGCCGAGATCGCCGAGCGCCTCCGGGACGCCGCTGAGAGCGCGCGCCCGCACGGGCTTGACGTGACGATGAGCATCGGGGTGGCCGCCGCGGCCGGCCGCGAGCTCGACTTCGACGACCTCTACGCACGCGCCGACGCCGCGCTCTACGCCGCCAAGGAGTGTGGACGCAACCGCGTTCAGGCGTGGGACGATGCAAACGTTGTTGCGACCAGCCGAATCGCCGTTATGCAGGGGGTTTAGGCTCTAGGGGTGCGACTCGTGACGTACGACGCCGGCCACGGCGCGTGCCCAGGTGTGCTTCGCGACGACCAGATCGCGGATGTGAACGCGCCAAGCCTGCGCTCGCTGCTGGCGGCAGGAGGGCTCGAGCGGGTGGAGACCGGCGCCGGCGTTCCGCTCGCCGAGGCGCGCCTGCTGCCCCCGATTCCCGACCCGGGCAAGCTCATCTGCATCGGGCTGAACTATCGCTCGCACGCCGCCGAGGCGGGGCTCGAGCCGCCCAGCGCGCCCACCTTCTTCGCGAAGTTCGCCAACGCCCTCGTTCCCGACGGGACCTCGGTGCCGCTGCCCGCGTACAGCGACAGGGTCGACTACGAGGCCGAGGTGGCGTTCGTGATCGGCTCGCGGGCGAAGGACGTGCCCGAGGAGCGCGCGCTCGAGCACATCGCCGGCTACACGCTGCTGAACGACCTCTCCGCACGCGACTACCAGTTCATGACGCCCCAGTGGATGCCCGGCAAGGTGTTCGACGGCTCGGCGCCGTGCGGCCCGGCCCTGGTCACCCCCGACGAGGCCGGTGCACCGGATGCGATCGAGATCGAGCTCCGCCTGAACGGCGATGTGATGCAGTCGGCCTCCACCGAGGACCTCATCTACTCGATCCCGGCGCTGCTGGCGCACCTGTCCAAGCTGATGACGCTCGAGCCGGGCGACATCGTCTCCACAGGCACGCCCGCCGGCGTGGGGAGCGTGCGCCAGCCACGCGTGTGGCTCAAGCCCGGCGACGAGATCGAGATCAATTCCCCGACCCTGGGCACGCTGCGCACCTTCCTGGCCGAGCCCGTGTTGGGGAGCGGATAGTGAGGAAGGCGCTCGGACTCGCGATCCTGCTGCTCGCCCTGACCGCCGGCAGTGCCAACGCGAACCCACCGCCGGCGCTGCCCGCCTCGACCCAGGTGGCGGCCGACCGGAATCAGCTCTCGGCCGTGGCCACGAACGGCGTCCGGCTTGTCAAGAACCTCTGGTGGAACTCGCGGGCCGGCTGGTACAACGAGCGTCTCAACGGCGCCGGGTCGCATCCGCTCGCGTCGATCTGGAGCACGGTGCACCTGTTCAACGCGCTCAACGCGGTGGCCAGCGCCGACCGAACGCGCCTCCACGTGCGGATGGTGGAGAACTTCGCCAACACGGCCGACCGGCTGTACTGGAACCCGTTTGCGGGCCACATCCCGCACACGCGCAAGCACATCGGCGGCTACTCGCCGTATCCGAACTGGCGTGGCGCCGGCGTGCATACCTACTACGACGACAACGGCTGGCTGGGCCTCGCCTTCTTCAACGCCTGGCAGGTCACCGGCAAGCGCCGCTACCTCGGCGCGGCCGAGCGCGCGTTTGCCTTCACGGCTGTCACGGGCTGGGCGAAGAAGCTCGGCGGCGGCGTGTGGTGGGACACGCGGCACACCAGCCGCTCATCCGAGGGGATCGCCTCGAATGCCCTGCTTGGGGCGCTTCTCTACAGCGTCACGCACCGGCCCGACTACCTCCGGCGCACACGCATCTACATCGCCTGGTCGAACGGCCACATCTGGGACCCGAAGGCGCAGCTCTACGAGCGCGATCCGAACTCGCC
>JBKPDA010000158.1:0-7957 GCA_046727635.1 Actinomycetota bacterium
CGCCACGGTGGTCGCACCGCAGCCCGGGACGAGCCCGGTCACCGCGATCAGCGGCCGCGCGGGTGGCTGCGCCGCCGGCGACGCGGACTGCTGCGGCGGCGGCTCCAGCAGCCACGCCTCGAGCTGCCCAAGCGCCGTCGCGAGCGGGCCCGGCCGCCCTCGATACGCCGATTCCGCGCTCACGAGCCCGACACCGCCGCGCCGGCGTGCACCTCCAATTGCCGCGCGAGCGTGCGGAGCGGGGAGGGCGGCCGCATCCGCACGCTCACCTGGCCGCCGCTCACCGAGACGGACATGTGCGCGCGTGACCATCCGGGAACGGCGTTCCGTGCTGCTGCCCGAGCGTCGGCGCCGCCCGCAAGCGCAAGTGCGCCCGCCTCGGCTGCATCGCCAGCCAACACCGAGGCGTAGCCCACGGCCAGCAGTTGGAAGATCGCGAGTGCGAGCAGGAGCAGCCCCGGCACCGCCGCCACGAGCTCGACGCTCGCCTGGCCCCGCTCGCTCATCCGGGAGCCTGCAGGCCGGCCGTGGCGTGCACGCTCAGCGGGCTTCGCCAGCGCCGCAACAGCAACGGGATCGGGACGCTGACCCGGACGCGACCGTCCCCCGCGTCCGACACCTTCATCCCGCGCGCGAGGGAGCGCGGCACCGCGCTACGTGCCGCCGCCTCGCGATCCTGCCCCACGGCCACGGCGCGCGCCGCCACGCGCGCGGCATTTGCCGAGAGCCACGCGGTCTGCCCGGCGAGCAGGAGCTGCCAGCCGATCAGGCAGACCAGCACGACCGCCGGCAGTGTGCCGATGAGCTCGACCGAAGCCTGGCCAGACTCGCTCGCGATTTGCATGGGACCACCCTCGCGAGCGGAGCGTGACGGGACAAGACGCCCGCGTTACAAGTCAGCTACGGGAGTGCGAAAAGTCCGTAACGGAAGCGGCGGGCGAGCCCCGCGCGCGGCGAGCCGCTACCCGTACTTCTGCGACTGGATCCAGACCCAGAACGCGCCGTACGAGGCCACGGCGAGCAGCGCGATGAACACGAGCACACCCCCACCGGTGTTCCGCAGGCGCTGCCAGGCGACGAAGTCCAGCACCGCGAGCCCGATCGAGCAGTACAAGACCACTCGCTGAAGGTCGGTCAGGGAGTCGAGCGTCCAGCGGTGCTCGCGGTACATACGCAAGCCCAGGAACGCGATCGCGGCAGCGAAGACGATGCCGAGCACGGCGAGGATCACGTTCACGGTCGGGCCACCGCCGGGCAGGAACGCGAACGCCAGCGCGATCACCGCAATGATCGCGATGTTCCGCAGCGCCCTCATGGGAGCCAGTCTAGCCCCGCGACCGGAACCGCTCGCGCGCTTCCGCGATCTCGGCCAAGGCGTCCTCGCGCGGGTACCAGCCGTCCACCCGCACCCGCTTCTGCTCGAGGTCCTTGTAGACCGAGAAGAAGTGCTTGATCTCGTCGCGCAGCGCATCCGAGAGGTCCTCGAGCCGGTCGAGCGTGTTCCACGCGGGGTCCCGCAGCGGCACACAGAGGATCTTGTCGTCGACGCCCTTGTCGTCTTCCATCTTGAACAGAGCGATCGGCTTCACCGGGATCACGCAGCCGGGGAACGTTGGCTCGGACACGCACACCATGGCGTCCAGCGGATCGCCGTCGAGCGCCAGCGTCTCCGGAATGAACCCGTAGTCCGTGGGATAGACCACCGACGAGTAGAGGAAGCGGTCGAGCTTGATCACGCCCGCGTCCATGTCGTACTCGTACTTGTTGCGGCTGCCCTTCGGGATCTCGACGAAGCAGTTGAGCGTGGCCTCGTCCATGGCAGGCGAGGTTACGCCTGTCCGGTACAGTTCGGCCCGCTAATGCGACTGCGCGTGCTTGCCATCTCGATCGCCGGCGTGCTGACCAGCCTGCTCGTGGCGAGCAGCGCTCTCGCCCAGAACGGCGAGGGCTGGTACGGCGAGACCGACGACCGCGTGGTCACCGCCTTCGGGCTCGGGCTCGTCGTCCTGTTCACGCTGATGGTCATCGTGTTCAGCTGGATCCAGGGCCGCGGCGACAAGCGCAAGGACGCGAAGAAGGCCGCACAGATTCGTCAGCGCGCCGGCTGGTAGACCGCCCGGCCGGATGCCCGCCGCCGAGCCCGTGACCTACGAGCGCCGCGGGGTGGCCGCGGTGCTGACGATCGACCGCGAGGAGCGGCGCAACGCCGTGGACGGGCCCACCGCCGACCTGCTCGCCGTGGGCTACGACCGCTTCGAGGCAGACGACGAGGCGCGTGTCCTGATCCTCACCGGCGCCGGCGACCTGGCGTTCTGCGCGGGCGCCGACCTGAAGGCGATCGACACGTTCGGCCCCCGCCTCGCCATGCCGGGCGGGCCGCTCGGGTTCACGAGGCGCACCGCGTCAAAGCCCACGATCGCGGCGATCTCCGGCTGGTGCCTCGCGGGCGGCCTCGAGCTCGCGCTCTGGTGCGACCTGCGCATCGCCGCCGAGGGGTCCACGCTCGGCTTCCCCGAGCGGCGCTTCGGGGTGCCGCTGATCGACGGCGGCACGCAGCGGCTGCCGCGCATCGTCGGCCTCGGGCGGGCGCTCGACATCATCCTCACAGGCCGCATGGTTCCAGCCGAAGAGGCGCTGGCGATCGGCCTGCTCACCGAGATCGTGCCGCCGCGGCAGCACCTCGAGCGGGCCCTTGGGATCGCGGAGGCGCTGGCGGCCTTCCCCCAGGAGACGATGCTGGCCGACCGCATGGCCGCCATCGAGGGGATCGGCATGCCGTTCGAGCAGGGTCTCGCGCACGAGGCGCAGAACGGCCTCCCGCTGCATGAGATCGCGCAGCGGGGAGCGGCGCGCTTCGCCGCCGGCGAGGGCCGGGGCGGAGCGGGCGCGGGGGCCTAACCGGCTCGACGCAGCGCCGTCTCGTCCCAGTCGAGCCCGATGCCGGGCGCTTCCGGCACGAGCGCGAAGCCGTTCTCGATCCGGATCGGCTCGACGAGGATGTCGCCCGCATGCCCGGCGAATTCGAGCATGTGGCAGGTTGGAGATACGCCGAGCAGGTGGACGCTCAGCTCGGGGAAGGCGTGGCTCGACAGCGGGAGTCCGGCGTCAGCCGCAAGAGCGGCCGCGCGCAGCCAGCCGGTCACCCCGCCGATCCTCATCGCGTTGAGCATCGCGTGGTCGGAGGAACCGTTGGCAAGGCTCTTCTCCATGTCGTGCGGTCCCCACCAGTTCTCGCCGAGCTGGATCGGGGTGCGTGCGGCCTCGGCGATACGTGCATGGCCTGCGTAGTCGTCGGCGCGCGTGGGCTCCTCGATCCAGTGCAGCCCTTCCTCGTCGAGTAGGTGGGCGCGCTCGAGCGCCTCGTCCACGGTCAGGCTCTGGTTGTAGTCGACCATGAGGCTCACCGACTCGCCGACCGCGGCCCGTAGTGCCCTGATCACATCGATGTCCGTGGAGCGGGACGCCTTCACCTTGACCGCCGTAAAGCCGCGGGCCAGCGCCTCCTCACCCTCGGCCGCGGCGCCCGCGGGACTCATCGTGCGCAGACCGGCGTAGGCGGGAATCGGCCTCGGCTCGCCACCAAGGAGCGAGACCAGCGGCACGCCGGCGGCGCGCGCCTGAGCGTCCCAGAGCGCGATGTCGATCCCGGCCAGCGCGGCACCGGCTAACCCCTGCAAGCCGAGCAGCCGGAAATGGCGCTGGAGCTTGTCGTCCACCGCGCTGGGCGACGCGGCATCGCCCTCGAGCAGCGCTCCCACGTTCTCCACGAGCTGGGCGAGCGGGCCGAGCGCAACGGGCGTGTACGTGCGCAGGTAGCTGCGGCCGATGACGCCCTCGTCGGTGGACAGGTCGATCAGGACGAGCGGCGCGCTGCGCAGCGTGCCGCTCGCGGTCTCCACCGGTCGGCCGAGGGCCAGATCGAGCGGGCGAGCGCGAATTTGCCGGATGGTGAGGAGCTCGGTCAGCCACCTCACGATAATTCGGGGATGGCTGGGAGCGCTGGGAGGCTCGCATTCTTTCTGGTCGAGCTAGACGCACGGCTGGGTTGGCGCCTGGGCCGGCGCGCGCGGTTCGACACCGCCGACCCGGGCGGGCCGTACACGTCGCTCGTGGCCTACCTCCCGGAGCCGTTGGCCGCCGAGCTGGCGGACGTGGCCGCGGCGCTGCGCGGCGGCGAGCAGCACTTCCGCTATCCGCCCGACCAGTTGCACGTGACCGTCCGCAGCTTCGGTGACGCCACCAGGCTGCCGAGCTTGGGGCCCGCACTCGACGGGCTCCCGCCGATCGTGCTGACCGCGGCCGGGCTCGGCTTCACGCGTGACACGGTGCAGCTGCGTCTCCTGCCTGAGAACTCGAGCCTGGGCGAGGCGCGCCGGCGGCTGGCGAGAACGCATGGAATTCCTCCGCGCCAACCGCGGCAGCGCCTGCTCGGCCCGGTGGCGTTCGCGAACATCCTGCGGCTGAACGGTCGGGTGGCGCCGGAGCTGCGCGAGGAGGTGGCGGGGCTGCGCCGGCTGATGGCCGCGGAGAGGATCGTGTTGCCGGAGCTGACGCTGGTGCGCACCGACAAGGTGGCGACGCCCGAGCGGACGCAGGTGCTGGAGCGCTACACGCTCAGCTAGATGATCGATTCCAAATTCCCGCACGCGCGGATGACGCGCCATACCGGCGCTGGATCGCCACCCGCTCCTCGCCGATAGGTCAACTATCGGCTACGTCGCGTACGGCGCCCAGCTTGGTCTGGACGCGCCCCCACGCGCACCCGAATTTGGAATCAATCATCCAGCGGGCCCGGGCCGCGTCTCGCGCGCGACCTCCAGCTCTTCCACGCGCAGCTTCTTCACCACCAGCTCGTCGATCTCGACGCGGCCGGCGGCCAGCTGCCGGACTGCGAGCCGGCCGATCGCCAGGCGGCCGACGGCCAACGCTCCCACCGCCAGCGCACCGACGGCCAGGGCGCCGCGCGCGGACGCGGCGGTTGCGGTGGCGGGCCGGGCCTCCGGGCGAAAGACGGTGAAGGAACCGCGGCGGGCCACGGCCCGCAGGCTACAGCCCCGCTGGGTGGCGGGCTGCGAAGCCGGCGGTGGAGCGCAGCGCAGGCTGCCAGCGCGTGCCGAGCGGGCCGCTGCGACCGCTTGTGTCGAAGCGCAGACCCGCGACGACCATGAACGTGTGCCCGCCGTTCGCGTAGATGGTGATCCAGCGGCCGGGGCCCGGCGCGCCCCAGTGCATCAGCTCGCCCGACGTGAGCGGAGCGCCGAGCAGTCCCGCGCCCGCCAGCGCGAAGGAGACCGATCCCGAGCAGTCGTAGCCGTTGTCGGCCCAAGCACCGTGACCGCCGCCCCACTTGTACGGCGTCTTCGCAATCTCATTGCCGCCCTGAATCACGGCGGCCACCACGCTGGGAGCGCTGAGGGGAGCCACGGCGGTGCCGTCCGGCAGCACGGCCGCGGCGGCCGCCACTGGCACGCCCGGGGTGGAGCGCAGGTAGCTCCGGAACTCCGCGAGCTGGCGCTCCACGTCCGAGTTCGAGGGAGCGTTGGCGTCGCTGCTCGTTCCCTGGTCGTCGCCAGCGGCCGACGTGTAGCCGTCGGCGCCCACGCCCGCCACCTTCACGAGCTTCGGGTGCAGCCGCACGCTCGACGCGCTCACGCGCGCCGACAGCGGCTTCATCTGCTCGGCGGTGAGGGACGTAAGGTTGAGCTCGCCCTCGACCTTGCGCGCGGTCGTGACGCCGTGCCCGGCGGGCTTGGCGTGGTGCCCGCCGGTCACGACGAACAGCAGGCCCACCAGCGCGGCGGCAACCGCGAGTGCGACGCCCACGAAGGGCAACCGGCGAGCCGAGCCTGCTCCGATCATCTCTCCTGTCACATCGCCCATTCGCGCCCCCGACTTGAGCGATTGGAGGCTACTGGCTCGTGCGGGCCGCCAGCTCCAGTACCACGCCCTCGCGCAGGCCGCCGTTGCCCAGCTCGAGCTCCACGTCGAGGCGCCGCGACAGCTCGTGCAGGATCGCTATCCCCGCCGGCATGAGGCGCACGCGCTCGGGATGGAGGTCGATGCGCGCGGCCACCTCCCTGCAGCTGGATCCGCTCAGCAGTTGCAGCGTGCGCTCCAGCGCCGCGCGGCTCAACTCCTTCCCCACCATGCGGCGAACCGACGTGGCGCTGCCGCCCACGGCGATCGCCCGGTCGGGCCGCGGCAGATCGAGGGGCGCGAACACCTCGCTCACATGCGCGGTGACGGCCGCGAGCTCGCGCCGGCCGGGCGGATCCGAGCGCAGGTAGACGTCGGCGAGCAGGCCCGAGCCCACGCGGAACGACTCGCTCCAGGAGACGCCCGACGCGCGCGTGCCCAGCACCACCTCGGTGGACCAGCCCCCCACGTCCACCACCACGAGGCGGCCGTTGTCGCCGTTCGTGAGCGTGGCCGCCGCGCCCACGAAGGCAAGGCGCGCCTCCTCCTCGCCGCTGATCACCCGCATCGGCACCTGCGCCACCTCCGCGATCGCGGCCTCCAGCTCCGCGCGGTTGGGGGCGTCGCGGACCACCGCGGTGCCCACCACGTCGAGCGCCAGCACGCCCAGATCGCGGGCGATCTGCACCTGGGCGGCCACCACTTCGGCCTCCTCGGCCACCTTCTGCGGCGGGATCCGCCCCTCCGCGAGCAGGGTCTTCCCGAGCCGCGTAAACACGCGCTGATTGGTGATCTCTCGCAGCGAGCCAGCGCGTAGCTCTGCCACGAGAAGGCGCGTGGTGTTGCTGCCAACGTCGATGCAGGCGTAGGCCAAGCCGCTCGCAGCTTGGCATAGTCCACGGCGTGACGGAATACGCCATCGAGGTGCGCGACCTTCGCAAGGACTACGGCGATCTGCAGGCGGTTCGCGGCGTCTCGTTCCATGTCGGCAAGGGCGAGGTGTTCGGCCTTCTTGGGCCGAACGGAGCCGGCAAGACCACCACGGTCGAGATCCTCGAGGGCTACCGGGCGCGCTCGTCAGGCGACGTGTCGGTGCTCGGTCATGACCCCGCCAGCCGCGAGCGCGACCTGCGCGAGCGGGTGGGGATCGTCCTGCAGAGCAGCGGCTTCTACCCGCGTGCGACCGTGCGCGAGGCGGTGGAGCACTTCGCCGCCCCCTATCCGCGACCGCGCGACCCGCTCGAGACCATCGCGCTCGTTGGCCTCGACGGGAAGGAGGACACCCGCGCGGGTCAGCTGTCGGGCGGTCAGCAGCGGCGACTCGACCTCGCGCTGGCTCTGGTCGGCGACCCTGAGCTGATCTTCCTCGACGAGCCCACCACCGGCTTCGACCCGGCCGCCCGCCGCACCGCCTGGGAGGTGATCCGCGCCCTCCGCGGCCTCGGAAAGACCGTGCTGCTCACCACGCATTACCTGGACGAGGCGCAGTCGCTGGCCGACCGCGTAGCGATCATCAAGGACGGCCTGATCGTGGCCGAGGGGCCACCGTCGGAGCTGAGCGCGCGGCCGAGCGCCTACCGCGTGAGCTACCAGCAGAACGGCCATCGCGTGGAGCTGGAGACCCAGGACCCCACGTCGCTGCTTCATCAGCTGACCGGTGACGCGCTCGCGCGCGGCGAGCGGCTGGAGGGGCTGTCCGTGACCCGGCCGAGCCTCGAGGACGTGTATCTCGAGCTGACCGCGTCCGAGGAGGCGGAGCCGGAATGAGCACCGCCGCCCTCGCCTGGAGGCAGTTCCGCTTCGAGCGGCGCATGTTCTGGCGCAACCCGAGCGCTGCGTTCTTCAACTTCACGCTGCCGTTCCTCTTCCTGATCCTCGTCGCGTCGGTGTTCAACTCCGACCACAAGGAGCTGAACATCCTCGTGCCCGGAATCGCCGGTCTGGCGGTGCTCGGGACCACGTTCACGGCGCTCGCCTACAGCTTCGTCTTCTCTCGCGAGCAGGGGATCCTCAAGCGAATCCGCGGCACTCCGATGCCGCC
>JBKPDA010000159.1:0-3817 GCA_046727635.1 Actinomycetota bacterium
TGTGTGCTCGGTTGCGTCACGTCGTGCCGGCCCAGGCGGGGCCAGGCGGCCGGAACGAGCCAAGCTAACAGGCCCGGCCGAGGTGTCCGTGCAGTACCTCGACCGGGCCAGTGTGAGCCCCGCGGGGACGGGGCGGCGCGAATCCGGGGCGAAGGGACTCGCGCGGCTCTTACCTAGGCAGGCCTCTCGGCCAGCAGCTAGGCAGGCCTGTCGGCCAGCTGAACGCGGCGCGGAAGCGGGATCACCGTGGCGTCCTCGCGCTCGACCAGACCGGCCGCCTCACGCAGCTGCGCCGCCCGCAGCTCGAGCAGGCGCACGAGGTCGGCGGTTGGGGCGAACGGGTTCGCGATCGCGCGGCCACCCTCTACGGGCACCGCCGCCTGGATCGAGCCGGCCAGGTCGGCCACCACGAGCGTGCCCTTGGGCACGCGTGCGGAGTCGAGCGCGGCGAGGCGCTCGATGGCCTCTCTATCGGAGGGCTCGGCCAGCCGAACCGTCACACGATGGGAAACCGGGGACGGCGTGGCCGCCTTTCGATCGATCCCGGGACCGCCCTCGCGGGCGTTGCGGGGATCGCGCGGAAGTAGAAATGAAGTCAACATTGTGCGATCCTCTTGCTATACAGTACGTGTAGTACAAGGCAGATTAAGGGCCGATCGGGGAGAAGCAATGTCATACAAGCTCGATTTGTCGGATCTCCGGCGCGGGGCTGAGATCTCATTGACCCAGCAGCTGGCGGACCGCTTCGTGGCGGCCATCGAGGCGGGAGAGCTCGAGCCGGGCGAGAAGCTGCCCACCACTCGCGCGCTCGCGGAGCAGGCCGGCATCAACCACCTCACGGCCGCGCGGGTGTACCGCCGCCTGGCCGAGCTCGGCTACGTGACCGCCACCGTGGGCCGCGGCACCTTCGTGCGCACGCTGGCCCCGGCTGCGGACGAGCGCCACGGCGACGATTGGCAGATCTATGCGCTGCCCGACCGGCCGCTCACCTACGCCGACCAGGTGCTGAGCGATGCCTTCCGCTTGGCCGACGAGCCCGGCGTGCTCTCGCTCGCCACCGGCTGGCCGTCTCCCAGCCTCTACCCCGCGAAGCGGCTGGCGGAGATCACCGCCGACGTGTTCGCCGAGGAGGGCTCGAGCGCGATCGGCTACCTCGTCGCCGAGGGATTGTTCGACCTGCGGGAGCAGATTGCTCGGTACGGCTCAGAGCAGGGCTGGGCGAGCGACCCCGAGGAGATCATCGTCACCTCGGGGGCGCGCCAGGGCATCGACCTGGTGGCCCGGGCGATTCTCGAGCCGGGCGACGTGGCCGTGATCGAGTCGCCCACCTTCGTGGGCGCGCTGGCGTCGCTCCGGGCGACGGGCGCGCGCGTGATCGGCATTCCCGTCGACGAGCGGGGCTTTGACGTGGACGCTCTCGAGCGAGTGCTCGCGCGGCACGAGGTGAAGCTCTGCGCGCTCCAGACCGCCTGTCAGAACCCAACCGGCCGCGACATCTCGCCCGAGCGGCGCGACCGCCTCGCGGAGCTCGCGATCACCCGCAACTTCTTCATCATGGAGGACGGGGTCTACGCGGACCTCCGCTTCGAGGGCGAGGCCGCGCCTCCGCTCCGAGCCACCGCGCCCGGGCATGTGCTCCACGTCAACTCGGTCTCGAAGACCGTCGGCGGCGGGCTGCGCATCGGCTGGATCGCCTCGCGCGGCCCGGTGTTCGAGCGACTGGCCGCGCTCAAGCTCGAGAGCGACTTCCACAGCACCACGCTGGCCCAGCACATCGTGGCGCGCTTCATGGCCGAGGACGGGCACCGCGCCCACGTAGAGCGCACGCTGCCGTTCTACCGCGAGCGCCGCGACGCGCTGATGGAGTCGCTCGACCGGCACCTGGCCGGCGAGTACCAGGCGGCGACCCCGTGCGGCGGACACCACGTGTGGGTCACGCTCGAGCGGCCGATCGGCGAGCGCGACCTCTACGCGGAGGCCGCGCGCCACGGCGTCACGTTCACGCCCGGCGGCGCGATGACGGCCGAGCGCCACACGCAAACCAGCCTGCGGCTGTCGTTCTCGCTGCTGGACCCGCCCGAGCTGGACGAGGGCGTGCGCCGGCTGGCACGGGCGATCCGGCAGGTGCGCCGCTCGCACCGCCACGCCGCGACGGTGCCGTTGTCATAGGGCGCACTGTCAGCGCGGCGGGCGCGTGAGGCGCAGGGCCTCCAGCACGCGGTGGCGCATGTCCGGCGACGAGTCCACCCAGACGAGCATGCCGAGCCGCCGCTCGAGCTTGGCCTCGAGACAGCGCTTGTCCCCGGGGGGCGGCACAGCGCAAACGTCCCGGTTGGCTCGGGTGAAACGAGTCGGCGCCCTCATGCCCCTCTACTAACTCTGTAGTCAGCCGAGGGTTGGCTGGTTGGCCAGCCTTTCTGTGCCAGATATATGCTCATTGTGGTGAGCGAACCCCGGACCCGTCAGTTCAAGCACGACGGCCAGCGGCTCGTGTTCGACGAATATGGTCAGGGAAAATACACCGTCCTGCTCATGCCCGGCCTCCTGCTCTCGCGCAAGATGCAGGGTCCGCTGTCGCGAGCGCTGGCCGAGCGCGGCTACCGGGTGATCAGCTTCGATCCGCTCGGCCACGGCGAGTCGGATCGGCCGCAGGACATGTGGCGCTACTCGATGCCGGTGTTCGGCGAGCAGGCGATCGCGCTGCTCGACCACCTGGAGGTGGAGCAGGCCGTGGTCGGTGGCACCTCGCTGGGAGCGAACATCAGCCTGGAGGCGGGCATCCGCGCGCCCGAGCGGATGCGCGGCCTGGTGCTCGAGATGCCGGTGCTCGACAACGCGCTGCTCGGCTGCGCACTCGCGTTCACGCCGCTGCTCGTGGCGCTCACGTTCGGCGCGCCGATCACCCGCCTGATCGCGCTGGGAGCCCGGCGTGTGCCGCGCGGCCTGCACAACATGGTCGACGTGGGACTGGACGCGGTCAGCCAGGATCCGGGTCCCTCGGCCGCCTTGCTGCAGGGAATCTTCTTCGGCCGCGCCGCGCCGCCCCGCTCCGAGCGCAAGACGATTGAGACGAAGGCGCTGGTGATCGGGCATCCGCGCGATCCGGTGCACCCGTTCTCCGACTGCGACATGCTCGTGCGCGAGCTTCCGAATTCCCGACTCGTTGAGGCCAGCTCGGTGTTCGAGCTGCGGCTGACGCCGGAGCGCCTGACCACCGAGATCGCGGGCTTCGTGGAGGAGTGCTGGGGGAAGCCGCGGCCACCCACCGGACACGGCGCCGCCCGGCGCCCGGGCACATCAACCTCCCGCCGCCGCTCAGGCCAGCACTAGCCCTGGGGCGTCTTCGGCGCGTACCGGTGATGCAGCATGAGGGCGTTCCCGTCCGGGTCCCGGAAGAACGCCATGTGGCAGACGCCGCTGTCGATCGTGTCCGCCCCGAACTTCACGCCGCGCGACTCGAGCTCGGCCCGCGCGGCCTCCACGTCGTCCACGTGCAGAGCGATCGGGTGCGTGTTCGCATGGAACTCGAGCCCGAACTGCTCTGACTGGAGCACCTGGAGCGTGAGGTTGCCGGTCTCGAACTCCAGTCCGGGGGCCCGGCCGTAGCGCGCGGTGCACGGCAGCCCGAGCACCCCGCCGTAGAACTCCTCCGCCTTGTCGATGTCCCTGGTGGAAACCGACAGGAAGTCGACCCCCTTGACCAGCACGCGGTGAACCCTACCGAGTGCCCTCCGGCTTCTCCCACACGAGAGGCGCGCCGCCCCGGGCCCAGTCCCACAGGCCCAGCGCGATCGAGCCCGTGACCAGCACGTAGTAG
>JBKPDA010000160.1:0-13044 GCA_046727635.1 Actinomycetota bacterium
ACGCGGTCACCGACGGCGGCTACACCGACCCGGACACGTTCGCGGCCGCGCTCGCGGCGGCCGACGCCGTGATCGAGGCCGGCGCGCCGTTCCACATCCACTTCTCGGACATCGACTTCGCGAACCGCAACGAGAAGTCGCACCTGCCCTATGGGCAGGGCACGCTGCGCGCCGAGCCGCTGGCGGAGGCGCTAACGCGGTTCAATCGCCCCGCGACGGTGATCAGCGAGTCGCCCGACGAGGAATCGCACCAGGCGATCCGTGCGGTGTTAGACGTCGCGGCGCATCCGCCGGGTCATGCGGCGCCACATCGACCGTAGCCCCACGGTAAACGCGAGGGCGCCCACGGGAGCGAACGAAAGGAACGTCTCTTCGACGGGAATCCCGGCTACGTGCGCGAATACCACGGGCACGTGGAGTATGACTGGAGTCGAGCGCGAAGGTAAGTGCTCGGCGTAGACTCGCTCTAGGGGCTCGCCGCACTTGCGGACCCAACGACATGGTCACTAGAAGGGGACCGGCGACAGTCGAAGAGGTGGACGAGGCGCTCATCGAGAGCGTCTGCGCCCGCCTCCGCGAGAAGCTCCCACCCGCGGACGCCGCCGAGGCAGAGGCGTTCGCCCGCCAGTACTACCGCTGGGTGTCGCCGGAGGACATGGCGGAGGCGAGCGAGCTGGACGCCTACGGCGCGGCGCTCTCGCACTTCCAGTTCGCGCGTGAGCGCCAGCCTCGCACCACCAAGGTGCGGCTGTACAACCCGCGTTTTGAGACACACGGCTGGCAGTCTCACCACACCGCCGTGGAGATCGTGACGGACGACATGCCGTTCCTTGTCGATTCGGTGGTGATGGAGCTGAACCGCCGCGGCTACGGCGTACACCTGATCGTGCACCCCGTGATGCGTGTGCGGCGCGACGCGACCGGCACGCTCACTGAGGTGCTCGCGCCCCACGCCGAGGACACGGAGGGCAGCATCGCGGAGTCGGTGATACACGCCGAGGTGGATCGCCAGACCGACCCGGAGCGGCTGGAGGCGCTGCGGGAGCACCTCTTGCACGTAATAGACGAGGTGCGCGCCACCGTGGAGGACTGGCAGGCGATGCGGGCCCAGGCGATCGAGCTGGCGGGGGAGCTGGACACTGCCCCCACCCCGGTCGAGCCGGAGGACGTCGCCGAGGCGAAGGCGTTCCTGCTCTGGCTGGCCGACGAGAACTTCACCTTCCTCGGCTATCGCGACTACGAGCTGATCGAGGACGACGGCGAGGTGCGCATCGCCGACGTGGACGGCACGGGGCTCGGGATCCTGCGCCAGGCCGGCGGCGCCCGGAGCTCACGCCGCTTCGACAAGCTGCCCGCCGGCGTGCGCGCGCTCGCGCTCGAGCCCTACCTGCTCAACCTGACGAAGGCCAACTCGCGCGCCAGCGTGCACCGGCCGGCGTTCCTCGACTACGTGGGCGTGAAGCGCTTCGACGAGCGCGGTCGCGTGGTGGGCGAGCGGCGCTTCCTCGGCCTCTACACGCACACGGCGTACCGCGCCCACCCGAGCGAGATCCCGATCGTGCGCCGCAAGGTCGAGTCGATCCTCGCGCGGGCCGACTTCCCGCCCGACAGCCACAACGAGAAGGCGCTCATGGAGATCCTCGAGACGCACCCGCGCGACGAGCTGTTCCAGACGCCGACAGGCGAGCTGTTCGACATCGTGATCGGGATCCTGCACCTGGGCGAGCGCCAGCGCCTGCGCCTGTTCGTGCGCCGCGATCCGTTCGGCCGCTTTCTCTCCTGCCTCGTCTTCATCCCGCGCGACCGCTTCAACACCGAGAACCGGCGCCGCATCGAGCGCATCCTGCGCGACGCGTTCGGGGCACACGCGATCGACTACACCACGCGCGTGTCGGAGTCGGTGCTCGTCCGGCTGCACTACATGGTCTACACGGAGCCGGCGCTCGTCCGGGACTTCGACCCGCGGGAGATCGAGCTGATGCTCGTCGCGGCCACGCGCTCGTGGCAGGACGACCTCGAGGCGGCGCTCATCGACGAGTACGGCGAAGAGCGCGGCAAGGACCTCTTCTTTCGCTACAGCGACGCCTTCCCGGCGGGGTACCGAGCGGACTGGATCGCCCGCTCGGCGCTCGCTGACATCGAGCACCTCGAGCGCCTGCAAGTGCCGGACGGCCTGTCGATGAGCCTCTACCGCCCGCTCGAGACCCCCGCCGTGGTGCGCGCCAAGCTCTACCGCTCGGGCGGCGCGCTCGCGCTCTCGGACATGGTTCCGATGTTCGAGAACATGGGCGTGGAGGTGGCCGACGAGCGCCCCTACGAGGTCACCCTCCATGACGGCACGCTGTTCTGGATCTACGACTTCGGCTTGGCCTACAGCGGCGCCGGCGCGGACACGGCCACCGACGAGCTGCGGGATCGCTTCCAGGACGCGTTCATCCGCATCTGGCACGGCGACGTGGAGAACGACGGTTACAACCGTCTCGTTCTGGGCGCTCTGCTCACGTGGCGGGAGATCACGGTGCTGCGGGCGGTGGCGCGCTATCTGCGCCAGGCCGGCACCACGTTCAGCGACCACTACGTGGAGCAGGCGCTGGTGGCGCACGCGGACATCGCCAAGCTGCTCGTGCGCCTGTTCGAGGCGCGCTTCGACCCGGAGAAGTCCGACCCCAACGAGGCGCACCGGCTGCTGCGGCAGATCGTGCTCGCCATCGACAGCGTGGAGAGCCTCGACGAGGACCGCATCCTGCGCAACTTCCTCGCCGTGATCCAAGCGATGCTGCGCACCAACTACTTCCAGCCGGGGGCCGATGGCGGGCCCAAGCTGTACCTGTCGTTCAAGCTCGACCCGTCGCAGCTGCCGCTCCTGCCCGAGCCGCGGCCGCTGTTCGAGATCTTCGTCTACTCGCCCCGCACCGAGGGCGTGCACCTGCGCGGCGGGCGCGTGGCGCGCGGCGGCATCCGCTGGTCGGATCGGCGCGAGGACTTCCGCACCGAGGTGCTCGGCCTTATGAAGGCGCAGATGGTGAAGAACGCCGTGATCGTGCCGGTGGGCGCCAAGGGCGGCTTCGTGGTGAAGCGGCCGCCGCTCAGCGGCGACCGCGAGGCGCTCGGCCAGGAGGTGGTGTCCTGCTACCAGACCTTCATGCGGGCGCTGCTCGACGTCACCGACAACATCGTGGGCGGCGAGATCGTGGCCCCGCCGGGTGTGGTGCGCTACGACGAGGACGACCCCTACCTGGTTGTGGCCGCCGACAAGGGCACGGCCACGTTCTCCGACATCGCCAACGAGGTCGCGGCCGAGTACTCGTTCTGGCTCGGCGACGCCTTTGCCTCAGGCGGCTCCTCGGGCTACG
Source organism: Actinomycetota bacterium (assembly GCA_046727635.1). Taxonomy (GTDB): domain Bacteria; phylum Actinomycetota; class Thermoleophilia; order Solirubrobacterales; family Thermoleophilaceae; genus JAICJR01. The sequence continues at coordinate 3,354 of JBKPDA010000160.1, forward strand.
ACCACAAGGCGATCGGCATCACCGCGCGCGGCGCCTGGGAGTCGGTGAAGCGGCACTTCCGCGAGCTCGGCCAGAACGTGTCCGCCGAGGAGTTCACGGTCGTGGGCATCGGCGACATGTCGGGCGACGTGTTCGGCAACGGCATGCTGCGCTCGCACCACATCCGCCTGATTGGGGCGTTCAACCACCGCGACATCTTCATCGACCCGAACCCGGATCCCGGGAGCAGCTTCGCCGAGCGCGCTCGCCTGTTCGACCTGCCGCGCTCGTCCTGGTCTGACTACGACTCCGCCCGCCTGTCGCCGGGCGGCGGCGTGTACCCGCGCGACGCGAAGTCGATCGCGCTCTCGCCGGAGGCGCAGGAGGCGCTCGGCGTGAGCGAGTCGCAGCTGACCCCGAACGAAGTGATCCGAGCGTTGCTGCGCGCGCCGGCCGACCTGCTCTGGAACGGCGGTATCGGCACCTACGTGAAAGCCAGCTACGAGACCCACGCCGACGCCGGCGACAAGACCAACGACTCGGTGCGAGTGGACGCCAGCGAGCTGCGCTGCCGGGTTGTGGGCGAGGGCGGCAACCTCGGCCTCACCCAGCGCGCGCGGATCGAGTATGCGAGCGGCGGCGGCCGGATCAACAACGACGCGATCGACAACTCAGGCGGCGTCGACTGCTCCGACCGTGAGGTGAACATCAAGGTGCTGCTCGACGCGGTCGTTGCGGACGGCGACCTCACGCTGAAGCAGCGCAACGAATTGCTCGAGGAGATGACCGAAGACGTGGCGCACGTCGTGCTCAAGGACAACTACGAGCAGACCGAGACGCTGAGCATGTCCGAGGCCCAGGCGGGCGACATGCTGGACGTGCACGCCCGGATCATCCGCAGCATGGAGCAGGCCGGCAAGCTCGATCGCCAGCTCGAGTTCCTCCCAAGCGACGACGCGATCGCCGAGCGTAAGCGCGAGCACCGCGGCCTCACGCGCCCGGAGCTGGCCGCGCTCCTCGCCTACACGAAGATCGACCTGTTCTCGGAGCTGCTCGACTCGGACGTGCCGGAGGACCCCTACCTGTCCGCCGAGCTCGAGGCTTACTTCCCGGCGCCCCTGCCGGAGCGCTATGCCGATCGCATGCGCCTGCACCGGCTGCGGCGTGAGATCACCGCCACGCAGGTGGTGAACAACACGCTGCACGGCGCGGGCATCACGTTCGTGTTCCGCCTGCACGAGGAGACCGGCGCGCCGGCGTCCGACATCGCGCGTGCTTACACGGTCGCGCGCGAGGTCTTCGGCATGCGCGCGCAGTGGGCCGAGATAGAGCGGCTGGACAACAAGGTGGACGCGGCCACCCAGATTGCGATGCTGCTCGATGGCCGCCGCCTCGTGGAGCGCGGCGCCCGCTGGCTGCTGCGCAACCGCCGCCGCCCGCTCGACATTGCCGCCACCGTGGATTACTTCTCCGAGGGCGCTTCGATCTTGTACGACCAGATTCCGGAGCTGCTCGCTCCCTCGGACGTGGAGCCCCTGGCGCGGCGCGCGCACGAGCTGAACGACGAGGGGGTGTCGCTCGAGTTGGCCATGCGCGTGGCGGGCCTCAGCACGATGTTCTCCACCTTCGACATCGTGGAGGTGGCGGCGGAGACCGGCCTCGACGTGAGGAGCGTCGCGCGCACGCACTTCCTGCTCGGCAGCCGCCTGGAGCTGCACTGGCTGCGCGACCAGATCGTCGCCCTCCCCCGCGACGACCGCTGGAAGGCGCTGGCCCGCGCCGCGCTGCGCGACGACCTCTACGGCCTGCACCGCGCGCTGACCGCCGAGGTACTGCGCGACACCCCCGAGGGCGCCGACATCGATGCGCGGGTGGACCGCTGGATCGCGAACAACCCAGCGGCGGAGCGCTGTCTGGAGACGCTGGCCGACGTGCGCGTGGGCCGCGTCTACGACCTCACCACGCTGCCGGTGGCGGTGCGCGAGGTGCGCAACCTCATCCAAGCGCCGGCGCCGGCGACGATCGGCTAGGTGGCGGTCAGCTCGTACGCGCCCAGGTCGAGCTCTGCGGTCCTGCGCCTGTACCGGCTCCAGAGCCACGGCCACTGATTCGGGTCGTTGCCGTTCTCGTCCACATACCAGTTGGTGCAGCCCGTGTGCCAGACGCTGCCGGCGAGAGCCGCGCGTAGCTCGCGGTCGAACGCCTCAACGGCCTCGCGCTTCACCTCGATCCGGTGTGCGTCCCGCCGATCCAGCTCTTGCAGGGCCGACAACACGTGCCCCATGCCGGCCTCGATCGTGTAGATCACCGAGCCGGTACCGCCGTTCGTGTTCGGCCCGTAGAGCAGGAACATGTTCGGGAAGCCCGGCACCGTCAGCCCGAGGTACGCGCGCGGGACCGCTTCCCCCTCCTGCGCGAGCGTGTGGCCGCCGGCCCCCACCACCTCCATCGGAGCCACGAAGCCATGGGTCTTGAACCCGGTGGCGAGCACGAGCACCTCAGCCGGACGCTCGCGGCCGTCGTCGGTGCGCACGCCGGTCGCGGTGACCTCCGCGATCCGTTCTGTCACGAGCTCCACGTTCGGCTTCGTGAGGGTGGGATACCACTCGTCGGTGAGCATCACGCGCTTGCAGCCCACCTCGTCCGTGGGGGTGACCTTGCGGCGCAGGTCGGGGTCCTTGACCGCGCTCGTGATCTGGCGGCGGCCGGCCGCACGGAACACGGAGAGCAGCCTCGGGTGACTGGTCATGGCGGCCGCGCCGAGCTCCATGAACGCGAAGATCGCCGCGCGATCGAGCCGCTGGAGGAGTGGGAAGCGCTCGAAGAGCTTCTTGGTGCGCTCCCTGTAGGCGAAGTCCATCTTTGGGAAGGTCCAGCCTGGCGAGCGCTGGTAGACGTCGACGTGCGCGACGATCGGCTGGATGGCCGGCACCACCTGGATGGCGCTGCAACCGGTGCCGATCACGGCCACGCGCTTGCCCGTGAGGTCCACGTCATGGCGCCACTCGGCGGTATGGAAGGCGGGTCCGCCGAAACCGTCGAGCCCCGCAAGCGCGGGCACGGACGGCACCGACAGCTGGCCGCACGCCGTGATCAGGATGTCCATCTCGTGCGTGCCCGCGGTCGACTCGACGATCCACTTGTCGCGCTCCCCGTCCCAGCGCGCACCGGTTACCTCGGTGCTGGTGCGGGTCCGGTCGAGCACGCCGTGCCGCCGCGCAACGTCTTCGAGATAGGCCTGGATCTCGGCCTGGGGCGCGTACCGCCGCGACCAGCGCGGGTTGGGCGCGAACGAGAACTCGTAGAGGTGCGAGGGCACGTCGCAGGCGGCGCCCGGGTACGTGTTGTGGTGCCATACGCCTCCCAAGCGCTCGCCGCGCTCGAAGACCGTTACGTCGTGGTAGCCGGCGCGGCGCAGCATCACCGCCGCGCCTACGCCGCCGAAGCCGCCGCCGATGACGCCAATCGACCGGGCCATGGCCCGGACACTACTTCAAGCGCCGAAGACGGAGATGATCGCCTTGGTCTCGAGGCGGCGAAGGCGCAGCACCGTCAGCGCCCAGTTGCTCACTCGGTGCGGATCGGTCAGCGTCCTGCCGTCGGCGATGCCCATCGCGGCCACCGGCTCACCATCGCGTTCGGCGAGCACGACCGGACCGGCGGGCGGCTGCCCGCACCCGTGCGCGGCCAGGCGACGGAGCGACTCGGCGTCGCCGCCGTCCCCGGTTGAGACCCGAAATGTGAAGTCGTCGTCCATGACACGGAGGATCGCTCCCGGCCCGCCGGGCTCCCAACCGGCCAGCGCGAGTCCTGAGCTTCGGCTACCCGCAGGGTCTCGCTATCTTCAGCGCATGGCGCTCCAACTGGGAGATCCGGCGCCCGACTTCACGCTGCCTGACACGAACGGCAACCCCACACCGCTGAACGGCGAGGGCGCAGCGGCCACCGCCGTGGTCTTCACCTGCAACCACTGCCCGTACGCGCTGGCGTGGCACGAGCGCATCAACGAGGTCGCGCGCGAGTACGAGTCTCGCGGCGTACGCACGCTGCAGATCAGCTCCAACGATGCAGAGCGCTATCCGCGCGACTCGTTCGAGGCGATGAAGCAGCGCGTGGACAACGGCGAGTTCGCAACCCCATATCTGTACGACGAGTCGCAGGAGGTGGCCCGCGCGTACGCGGCGGAGACCACCCCGCACGTGTTCGTCTTCGACAGCGATGGGCGGCTGGTGTATCGCGGCGCGCCCGACGGTGACTACCGCGACGAGTCTCAGGACGCAAAGTGGTTGCGCGCCGCGCTGGACGCGGCGCTCGAGGGTCAGCCGGTCACGCCGGCCGAGACCGAGGCCGTGGGCTGCTCGATCAAGTGGCGCTAGCCGCCAACGCCCGCTCGAGCGCCTCGCGCAGGTCTTCGCGGTCGGGCGTGGGCGAGTAGCGGCCGTCGCGAAGCCGGTAGACGCGGCAGCTCAAGCCGACCAGCTCCCCCTCGTCCGGCGGGAAGACGTCCACGCCGTCCACGCGAATCGTTGGCGACCCAACGAATTGCTCCTTCAGCGCCTGCTCGTCGGTGTCGATGCTTCGCTTATGGAGCGGCTCGTCCTCCCTCCCGAGCTCGGCCAGCACCTCGCGGACGTCCGCGAACGCCTCGTCGTGCGAGGGGCAGCCCTCCCAGTAGAGAACCTCGACCATGCCCGAGATGCTAGGGCCGCTCCCGTACCATGTTTGTGGCACCTTGGCGTCCGGGGCCCCGGGCATGCTGAGGAAGTGGAGCTCGACAAGTGCCTCCCGAAGACGTGAGCGTCTCGCCGGTTCAAGCCCAGCACCTGGAGGGCACGTTCCGTCACGAGGCGCTTTTCTACTCGGGCTCCGAGCAGCTGGCGAGCAGCGCCGGGGCGTTCATCCGCGAGGGGCTCGAGACCGGCGAGCCGGTGCTCGTCATGGCGCTTGCGCCGACGATCGCGCTGCTGCGCGCGGAGCTCGGCGTTGATGCGGCGCGGGTGCTGTTCGCGGACGTGGCCGAGGTGGGCGCCAACCCCGCGCGCCTGATCCCGGCGTGGCGCAGCTTCGTGAAGGAGCACGGCGTGGCGGGGCGTCCGCTGCGCGGGGTCGGCGAGCCGATCTGGGCCGCGCGCAGCCCCGAGGAGCTGGTCGAGTGCCAGCGTCACGAGTCGCTGCTCAACATCGCCTTCACCGACACGCCGGCGCTCTCTCTGCTGTGCCTGTACGACACGGAGTCGCTCGACCCGGCGATCATCGCCGAGGCCATGCGCAGCCATCCGATGATCGTCGAGCGGGGGATTCGTCGCGATAGCCGCGCCTACACCGGGCTCGAGGAGGCCGGCGCGCCCTCGCGACGCCACCTCTCGGAGCCGCCCACGCACGCGCACGAGCTCAGCTTCAAGCGCGACACGCTCGACGAGCTGCGGCGCTTCGTCGGGCAGCGGGCCGCGGAGGCGGGGATGAGCGTGGAACGCCGCAGCGACTTCGTGCTCGCCGTCAACGAGCTGGCCAACAACAGCATTACCCACGGTGGCGGCGGCGGGATCGTCCACATCTGGGAGGAGGGCGAGATGGTTGTGGCCGAGGTGTGGGACCACGGGCACATCCACGACCCGCTGGCGGGCAGCCAGCAGCCCACGCCCGAGCAGGACCTGGGTCGCGGGCTCTGGCTCGTGAACCAGCTCTGCGACCTGATTCAGATGCGCTCGTTCGACGCGGGCAGCGTCGTGCGCATCCACATGCGGCGGGAGTAGCGCCCGCTACGCGCGTTCGGCCGTCCGCCGCTTCGGCGGCGGCGTCTCGGGCTGGCCCTCGTACTCTGCCGACGCGGCGGCGGTGGCCACGTCGCGCGGGTAGGTCTGCCGCGCCCGCAGCAGGATCCACCCGGCGACGGCGAGCGCGACGAGCATCAGGATGAAGCTCACCTGCAGCCCGCGGGCCACGCCCGGATCGACCCCGCCCGTCTTCGTGCCGATTGGGGCCTGCTTCGGGGCGATGCCGGCCACCAGGTCGGCGATCCCGCCGAACAGCAGCGGCGCGACCGCCTGCCCTGCGGTCCGCAGCAGCGTGCGCACGCTCTCCGCTCGACCCCACAGCCCCGGCGGCATGATGTCGAGCCGCGCCGCGTCCAGCGGGGGATTGGAGGCCGACAGCGCCGCGGCGCCGGCCATGAAGAACCAGATGGCCGGGGTGAGCCTGTTGTTCAGGACCCCGATCAGGATCAGCACCGCGGCGACCATGTACGAGACCGACGGCACCCAGACGCGCGCGTTGATCACGCCGCGACGGAGCAGCCAATCGGTCACCGGCCCGCTCGCGAGCGTTCCGATCAGGGCGCCGATCACGATGAGGCCCAGAACCGCGGTCGCCGTGGTCTGACTGGTGTGGTAGTGGCCGCGCACGAACACCACGGCGAACGTCGAGAGGCCGGCCAGGAAGAAGTAGCCGAGCGCCGAGGAGATGATCAGCACCACGTTGGTCCGCACCCGAAGCACGTACCGCACCGCCTGGCCCAAGGGCATCCGGGCGGGATCGCTCGTGAGAATCAGGTCGGGATCGGGTTCAACGCCGCGCGCCTGGATCGCCTCGCGGGCGAGCTCGTCATCTCGGGCGGCGATCTCGGGCTCCGCCATCGCGCCATCGGCTGGCTCGGGATCGCGCGACGGCCGACTTAGGTCGATGGCCCCGCGCTCGAGGCGGCTGGTGCCGCCGCGCTCGGGCTCCGGGATCGTCTTCCAGAGCTCGCGGGCCAGCCAGAAGCCGGGGACGGCGAGCGCGAAGAACGCCCAGCGCCAGGAGAGGATGCCGGCGATGGTGCCGCTGACGATGAAGCCGATCGCCGTGCCCGCGATCTCCCCGCCGAGGATGTAGCCGTACACCACCACGCGCTCGCGGACGGGGAAGTAGTCGCCGGTCAGCGAGGCAATGGCTGGGCCCGCCGTGGCCGCCACCGCGCCGAGCGCGAGTCGCGTGAGGAGGAGGTGAGTGTACGAATCCGCGGCGCCGCTCCACGCGGTGGCGACGCTCCAGAGCACGATGCTGCCCGCCAGCATCTTCACGCGCGGTGCGCGATCCACCAGCATGCCCACCGGAATCGCGGCGATCGCGCCCACGATCAGCGACACCGACGCCAAGAGGCCCACCTCGGTGTTGCCGATGTGCAGGTCCGGCTCGAGCTGCGCCGCCACGGCGCCCACGGTGGACGCGTCGGCGGTGTTGAGGGCGAGCACCGCTCCGAAGAGCAGGATGACCCGCGCCCGAGCGGGGCCGCCGACCGCGCTGACCACACGCGCGTTCACCCGCCCCGCTCCCCAGCGCGTGAGCGACACGAGGCTCGCGGCGAGTTGCTTCGACGCGCGTCCGATCAGGCGGCCGACTTCCATCGCACTAGCTTGGCGACCGCGGCGGCGAAGTGCTTGGCGACCCTGTGCGCGGCGTGCTCGGTGTGCGCTTATGCGCCAATATGAGCCGGGTCGCGGGGCTCCATCCGCGCCGCCGGCGTGGTTGGCGGCCCTCCAGCGGTACGCTAGTATACAAGTATGGCGGGAGAGCTTATTTCGCTTGCAGAGCGGCGTAGCGGCGTCCCGGCGCGTACTCAGGTGTACGCCACGCTACGCGACGCGATCATCCGCGCGGAGCTTCCGCCGGGCCGAAAGCTGTCGGAAAACGAGCTTGCCAACTGGCTCGGAGTCAGCCGCACACCCATCCGCGAGGCCCTCGTGCGCCTGCGCGACGAGCGGCTCGTGGCGATCGTGCCGCAGCTCGGCACATTCGTCTCCCGCATCAGCCCCCAGGCGGTGTCCGACGCGCAGTTCATCCGTGAGGCGCTCGAGTGCGCCGCCATCCGCGAGGCAGCCTTGCTCGCCACCGAGGACGAGATCGCGGCCCTCGAGGAGAACCTCCGCGCCCAAGAGCGCGCCGACGAGCGCAGCGACTTCGACGCCTTCTACGTCCTCGACGAGGACTTCCACAAGATGCTCTGCGACCTGAGTGGCCACGGCATGGTCTGGGCCGTGAGCCAGCGCGCCAAGGGACACCTGAACCGCATCCGCCGCCTCAGCATTCCGGTGCCGAGCTACATCGGCGAGATGATCGCCGAGCACCGCGCCGTGGTGGACGCTGTGGCCGATCACGACCCGAACGAGGCCGAGGAGCGCCTCCGCGATCACCTTCGGATGGTGTTGCGCGAGCTCCCGCGGCTGCGCCGCGAGGACCCCGACTACTTCGAGTACCCCTGATGACGATCGCTATCCCACCCGGACAGCGCCTGGGCGTCGAGCGCTACGGCCTGATGACGCTCATCCGTGAGCTCGAGACCGAGGCCGAGCGCCAGTACAAGCTCGCCCGCATCGGCGGCTACTGCCATCTGTCCTCGGGACAGGAGGCGATCACCGTGGCGGCGGCCCAGGCGCTCGAGCACGACGACCTGCTCGTCACCGGCTACCGCTGCCACGGCTTCGCGCTGGCGCGCGGCGTGTCGCCCGAGGCCGTGATGGCCGAGCTGTTTGGCCGCAGCTCGGGATGCGCGCGCGGGCGTGGCGGCTCGATGCATCTGCTCGATGTCGAGCGCGGCTTCTATGGCGGCTGGGGCATCGTCGCCGGTCAGCTCCCGATCGCGACCGGCCTCGCCCTCGCGCTGGTTCGCCAGGGCCGTCCGCAGGCAGTGCTCTGCGAGCTCGGGGATGGCGCGGCCAACATGGGCGCCTGGCACGAGTCGCTGAACCTGGCGGCGCTCTGGCGGCTGCCGGTCGTGTTCCTCGTGGTGAACAACGAGTACGGGATGGGCACGAGCGTGGAGCGCGCCTCCGCCGAGCCCGAGCTGTGGCGCCGGGCCGAGTCGTACCGGATGCACGGCGAGCGCGTGGACGGCAACGATCTGGACGCGAGCGCCGAGGCGTGCGAGCGGTTGCTCGCGCGCGCGCGCGAGGAGCGCCAGCCGGCCCTGCTCGAGGCCGTGACGTATCGCTACCGGGGCCACTCGGTCGCCGACGCCGGCACGGCCTACCGGACCAAGGACGAGGTCGCGGCGCAGAAGGCACACGACCCGCTCGTTCGCACGCGCGCGAAGCTGATCGAGGCCGGTGTGGCAGTCGAAGAGCTGGATGTGCTCGATCGCGAAGCGGTTGAGCGAGTACGCGCTGCGGTGGAGTTCGCGGAGGCGGATCCAGAGCCGGACGTATCCGAGCTCGCCGCGGGCATGTACGCGCCGGGCAGCGCCGACCAGTTCGAGCGCATGCGCCCGGGCAGCCCGCTCGGCGAGCTCGAGCTCGTATTCGACGGAGGTCTCGGCGAATGACCGCCACCGCTCCGCAGCTGGCCGTCGAGGTGATGACCTACCGCGAGGCCCTGCGGCTCGCGCTCCGCGAGGAGCTCGAGCGCGACCAGCGCGTGTTCGTGATGGGCGAGGAAGTGGGCGTCTTCGACGGCGCCTACAAGGTCACCGCCGGGCTGCTCGAGGAGTTCGGCCCCGATCGCATCCGCGACACGCCGATCAGTGAAGAGGCCTTCGTCGGCGCCGGCGTGGGCGCCGCGATGCTGGGCGAGCGGCCGGTGGTGGAAATCATGACGCTCAACTTCCTACTCGTCGCGATCGACCAGGTGGTGAACCACGCGGCGAAGATCGGGGCGATGTTCGGCGGCCAGGTGCGCAGCCCGCTCGTGATCCGCACGCCCAACGGCGCGGGCAACCAGCTCACCGCCCAGCACTCGCAGT
>JBKPDA010000161.1:0-3613 GCA_046727635.1 Actinomycetota bacterium
ATGCCCGAGCTGCCCGCGCGGCGCACGCGCGTGCGTCCCGTCAGCGGCTCGTCCCCCGAGGCCGACGCCAGCGCCCAGCCCGAGGTTGCGTTCGTGGCCGTGTTGATGGGGGCGGCGGTGGTCTTCTTCGGGATCATCCCGGCGCCTCTGTTCCACCTGGCGCACGACGTGGGCACGTCGCTCAGCTCGCTGATGTGAGGTAAGACCCAGCGCGCCGGGGACGCCAAGTAGACGATGGTCCCCAACAGCGATGGACTATGAATCTCGCGCCTGGCTCTCGGCGCTGGCCGGCAAGGGGCCGGATCGGGAAGCCGCGGTGGCGCGACTCCACGAGCTCCTGCTTCGCGCCGCTCGCTTCGAGGCCGGCCGGCGGCGCGACATGCTGCCCCGCGTCGGCGCCGCCGAGCTGGACGACCTCGTGCACCAGGCGGCCGACGACGCGCTCCTGGCGGTGCTCGCGAAGCTCGACTCCTTCCGCGGCGAGAGCCGCTTCACCACCTGGGCGTACAAGTTCGCCCTGCTGGAGGCGGGCGTGAAGCTCCGCCGCCGCGCCTGGGAAGGCCGCGAGCTGCCGCTCGGAGAGGAGCCGCTGGCGGACCTGCGCCCGTCACCGCACGCCGACGCGGAGTCGGCCGAGCTTCTCGTTGCGATCCGCGACGCGATCGAGACTGAGCTCACACCTCGCCAGCGCTCCGTGCTAGTGGCGATCACGCTGCGCGACGTGCCGATCGACGTCCTGGCCGAGCGCATGAGCACCACGCGCGGCGCGCTATACAAGACATTGCACGATGCCCGCCGGAAGCTACGCTCCCACCTTGGGGCGAGCGGGCTCGACATCGGAGGATCGGATGCCTGACGATGAGCGACTGATCGGCCGGCTGCTGGGCCCCTCCGAGCCGGAGGTGGGCTGCGACGTCTGCTTCGAGCAGCTCGACGCTTACGTGGAGCTGGAGGTGACGGGCGACGACGCGGACGTCCGAATGCCCGGCATGCGCTCCCATCTCGAGGGCTGCCCGGCGTGCGCAGAGGACCACGACAGCCTGCTTGCCCTGGTCTCTCGCGAGCGGACGTAAGAAACACCCGGACCGGCGCGCTAACGGGTTAAAGGCAACCCGAAAGGAGACGTCGTGTCACAGACAACCATCGAGCGTCCGCGCACCAACGGACACGCGCCCGTGCTCGTGAGCACGGACGTGAACGTGGCCGCGCAGCAGGCCTTCTGGCTCCTGCGCATTGGCTTCACGGTCGCGCCGATCCTGTTCGGCGTGGACAAGTTCTTCAACTGGAGCGTCCACTGGCCGGACTACCTCGCGGGCTGGATCAACAACATCGTGCCGGGCAGCGGCCAGGACTTCATGTACGTGGTCGGCGGCATCGAGATAGCCGCGGGCCTGCTCGTGGCCGTGGCGCCGCGGATCGGCGCGTTCGTGGTGGCCGGCTGGCTGTTCGGCATCGTGATCAACCTGCTCACGAAGAACGCGCCCCAGTACTACGACATCGCCCTGCGCGACTTCGGGCTGATGCTCGGAGCGCTCACCCTCGGCCGGCTCTCGCTTGCGGTAGTGCCGGCTCGTAAGCACCGCACCTAGGCGATCTGAATCAGCAGCACGCCGGCGAGCAGGATCGCGACGGCCGCGAGGCGGAGGCGCGACACCTCTCGCCGGCGTAAGCGCAGCAGGCCGAAGCGGTCGACGAGCACGGCGGCCAGCTGCTGCCCGCCGATGGTGAGCGCGATCGTCGGCGCAGCACCGATCTTGGGTATCAGGGTGAACACCGAGGTGACGTAGGTCGCCCCCACCGCACCGCCGAGCCAGCCCCACCAAGGCACAGTGCGGAGCGGCTCGATCCGCGGCCTGCGCGCGCGGCCCAGCGCCAGCTGGACGGCAAGCAGTAAGCCGATCCCCGCAGTCGCAACCAGAAACGAGAAGGCGCCGGCTGCCACTGGCGCGTCGAGGTCGGCTCGCAGCTGCGCGTTGATGGCGCCCTGGATCGGCAATACGGTGCCGGCCAGCAGCGCGAAGGCGATCCATGGCAGCTGAACGGGCGAGAGCGCGCCCTGGTCGGGCTGCGCTCGAACGACCAGAGCCACGCCCGCGAGCACGGCTCCGGCGCCGAGCACGTGAGGTGCGCTGATCGCGTGTTGCTCCACCCCCAGCCAGCCGAAGCCATCCAGGGCGAGCGAGGCGAGCATCTGACCCGCGATCCACAGCCCGACGGTCACGACTGCTCCCAACCGGGGGAACAGCAGGATGCCGGACGTGATGTAGACCGCGCTGCCGAGCCCCCCGATCAGGTGCCACGGCGCCGCGTGGCCGAGCGAGCCGAAGGCACGGAGCCAGCCGCCCAGCGCAGCAACGAGGGTGAGCAGCGTGGCGCCGACGGCCAGCTGGAGGGTTGAGGCTCCAATCGGGCTGCCGGTGGCGGTGCTCAGCTGAACGTTCGCGGCGGCCTGGACCGCGAGCAGCGCCCCCACCAGGAGCAAGAACGGGATTGCGAACGCTTCCATCGAACTGGACCGTGGTCAAGTTGTGCGTGTGCCCAGGCTAGCAGGAACTTGACCTCAGTCCAGTTAGACTCCGCGCATGCCCGAGCCGGTCGAGCTCCCGATCCGCGCTGCCCCGAAGGAGCGCGCGGACGCCGCGCGCAACCGCCGGCGTGTGCTCGACGCCGCCCGCAGACTGTTCGCCGAGCACGGGGTGGCCAACGTGACGATGGAGCAGGTCGCGAAGGCGGCGGGCGTGGGCAAGGGCACGGTGTTCCACCGCTTCGGCGACCGAGCCGGCCTCGTGATGGCGCTGCTGGACGACCACGAGCGAAAGCTCCAGGACGAGCTGCTGCGCGGCCCGCCGCCGCTGGGGCCGGGCGCGCCTGCGGCCGAGCGGCTGGTGGCGCTGCTCGACGCGCTCGTTGATCTGACCGAGCGCTACTCGGATCTGCTCTACGACTCAGAAACCGCCCGCGCGGGAGCGCGCTTCGCCACCGGCGCCTACCCGGCCTGGCACCAGCACGCCACGCTGCTGATCGCCGAAGCGCGTCCGGACGCGGACGCGCCCGTGCTGGCCCATCTGCTGCTCGCGCCGATCGGCGCCGAGCTGTTCGTTCACCTACGGCGCGAGGAGCGGATCTCGGTCAAGCGGCTGAGAGCCGGCCTTCATGAGCTCGCGACCGCCGTGACCTCCCAGACCAGCACGGCGGGCAGTCCGGCGTAGGCCGCGGTCACCGCGTCGGGCACATGCTCGAACGCGCGCCGCTTCGCCACCACGTGCAGGGCCGCGAGCTTCGGCTCCACGCAGTCGTGCACGCTCAGCCCTGCTCCTCGGAAGGCAGCCATGAAGTCAGCGTGGGTGTGTGGATGCTCGCGGACGAAGGTCCGACCGCCTCGCTCGTCGCTGAAGGGCGCGTGCCAGCCGAGGTTCGCAAGGAACGGGTGCAGCACAGAAACGACCATCCGACCGCCAGGCCTCAGCACCCGAGCGAGCTCGTTCACCGCCACGCCGAGCTCGGCCAGATGCGACAGCGCAAGCCCACAGATCACAAGGTCGAAACTCGCGTCCTCCGCCGGGAGCCGGCGGAGGTCGCCCTCGAGGAAGGTGGCCTCGGGAATGCTCGCGGC
>JBKPDA010000162.1:0-7243 GCA_046727635.1 Actinomycetota bacterium
TCACCGGAGGCCCAGTAGAACGGGTCGACCGTCTTGTCTCCGAGCAGCTGACGGCGGATCCGAGGCAGGCTGGCCCACTCCGGTACGTGCTCGAACGGGGTGTCGCGCGAGGTCAGCCACCGGTAGCTGTACGCCATGAACATGGCGCGTCGGATGCGAGTGCCGAGATTGTCACGCCGGCGGTGCCAGAGTCGGGCGTCGAAAACGGCGACCGTGCCAGCGGGGCCGAGGACGGGCACTCCGTCGGGCTGCTCCTCGGTGGGGTATCGCGACGCCGTGTCGAGGTGACTGCGAGGCACCACTTCCAGTGCGCCGTCGTCCGGGGACTCCACGTCGGTGAGGTAGACAGCGACCTTCAGGGTCACCCTCGGCTGGTCCCGCCAGAGCAGCCGCATGTCCCGGCCCATAAGACCGTTGTCGCGATGCCAGCGGTGGGCACCGGTGGGCGGGTGCGGCGGGTGGACGTCCAGGTGGGAGTGGTTGATGTAGACGTTGGGCGAGAGAAGCTCGACCGCCACCGCCAAGAGAGGTGGCCAGTCGACGACCGCCGCCAGATCGGGGTGCTGCGCCAGACCCGACAGTTGGTGAAGCTGCCCCCGGGCGCCGGCGTCGGGGGATCGGGCCGCCACCACGTCCACCGCCCGAAGCAGACGGCGAGAGAGGGGCGGGTCGAGGACTCCAACCACGGACCAGCCTTCGTCCGCCACAGTCTTGGCCATCTCCGCGGTGGTGGTTTCTGCTGGTTTGCTGTAGGTCATGCCGCCATTCAAGGCAGTGTGGTGTTACCAGTACGTATGTCGTTTCCAATATGTCGACGATATGCGCCGGCTTTACGGCGCCTTGTCGGCGCCGGCGACCACGATCACCGTCGCGTCTCCGCCGAGGGCGCGGCTGCCCGGGGTAACCGGCTGACGCCGGTCGATTCCGACCGTGCGGCTGACCGCCTCCGCCTCGGCCTCGTGTCCCGGCGCGTACTCGACGACCGAGTCGGCGAGCTGCTGGTCGGAGAAGTTGTTGATCGTGCCCTTGTTGAAGCCGGCGGCGGCGATCTGGTCGCGCAGCGCGGCCGCGAGACCGGGAACCGTCGTGCCGTTGAGAACGGCAACGGTGACGTTGCCGGGCTTGACCGCGGCGCCGTCGGGTTTCGGCTTGTTGGTCAACCCGTTGTGGTTGTGCGCCTGCGCGTTGGCGGAATTGTCGCCGCCGTCGTTGCCGATCAGCCGGGTGACGCCGTAGGCGGCCCCGCTGCCGAGGACGAACAGGCCGACGAGGGCGACTGCGACATAGCGAGTGCCGATCCGGCTGTACCACGCGAGGGACTGCCGCCGCGTGGCGATCGCGGTCTGCTGGGGAACGGCCCGCGAAGCGGCCGGCCTGGCGATCGGCCGCTCGGGTGCTCGACTGGCCCACTCGCGCAGCCGCTTTACGTCGCGCGCGTGCGAGACATAGAGGGCCGAGAGCACGGCCAGGCCCGCGACCGCGGCCAACCCCCCGGCAGCGCCGATCTCCTGGACTATGGCCAGCAAGTTCGTGCTGGCTTGCTGTAGGTCACGCCGCCAGTCAAGGCGGCGTGGCGTTGCCAGCACGTATGCGCTTTTCGATATGCCGGCGATATGCGCCGGCGCCAGCGGCGAGCGCTGGTGCGCCCTCGGCCTCCCCGTAGGCGTGCACCACGTCCTCAAGTCGCGTCACGCGGCTGCCCTTGACGAGCACTGCGTCACCCGGGCCTAGCGTGCGCAGCAAGGCGGCAGCCTCGTCGACACCCGTCACGTACGCCTCGCCATAGAGCTGGGTCCCGTATCCCACCACCTCGATCCCGAGCTCCTCCGCCACGAGGGCGATCCGGCGATGCTCGGACTCGCTCTGCGGCCCCAGCTCGGCCATCAGCCCGAGCACTGCCAGCTTGCGTTCGCCCGGCAGCGCGGCCAGCGAGCGCACGGCCGCCTCGGCCGACGCGGGGATCGCGTTGAAACAGTCGACGACCAGGACGGGGCCGCCGGGCACGCGATGGACCTCCATGCGCCACGGCGAGCCCCGGCTCACCGCCAGCGAAGCGGCCACGCTCTCGATGGGGACCCCACACCACAGCGCGACCGCCGCCGCGGCCAGCGCGCCCGCGACCTGCTGCACTCCGTGCAAAGCCAGCCGGACCTCGGCCTGGCCCCACGGCGACGACAGGCGGAACCGTGCACGCAGGTCCCGGTCGAGCGTGACGTCCTCGGCCCGCACCTCGGCGTCGGCACTCACCGCATAGCCCAGCACGGGACACGCGCTGAGCGACGCCATGTCTCGGACCCGAGGATCGTCGAAGTTCAAGACCGCGAGACCCGATGCCGGCAAGGCGGCCACGAGCTCGCCCTTGGCACGCGCCACGCCGTCGAGGTCACCGAGGAACTCCACGTGCGCCGTCTCGACGCTGGTCACGATGCCGACGTCGGGACGTGCGACCTCGGCCAGCCGCTCTATGTCCCCGACACGCCGGACCCCCATCTCGAGGACCACCCACCGTGCTGCCTCCGGCGCGCCGAGCAGCGTCAGAGGGAGGCCCAGCTCGTTGTTGAAGGAACGTTCGCTCGCGGTGGTGCGGAACGTCGACGCCAGACAGCCGGCCAGGAGATCCTTGGTGGTGGTCTTGCCCACCGACCCTGTGATGCCGATCGCGCCGCCGACCCGACCGCGGGCCAACGCCCCGAGGCTCAGCAGCGCGGCGGCGGTGTCGCGGACACGGATGGCCGTCCCACCCACCGGCTCCTGCGCGGTGAGGTAGGCCGCGGCGCCCCCCTCGAGCGCTGCCGGGATGAAGGCGTGGCCGTCGCGCTCGGCCACGATGGGAGCGTAGAGCTGCCCGGGGCGGATCGTCCTCGAGTCGATGCTCGCCCCTTGGACGCTGACATCGGGCCCGACCAGCTCACCGCCCAGGTGGGCCGTGAGCTCAGCCGCCGAAAAGCGCATGAGTCACCTAGCTGATCGGAAAGTCGAAATAGGTGTCTGGATACGGCTCGTCTTTGAGCGTGTAGTGCCACCACTCGCGGGCGTACGAGCCAAAGCCACAGGCGGTCATGATCGTGTGCAGGTGTCGACGGTTTGCGGCTTCGACCGCTGTGATCCCTGCGGCGCCGTGATGCGAAACCGCATCCATCAGGTCGTAGTCACCGCCCATCGGAGCAAGCTCGCCGGTGGTCAAGTGATAGAGCGTCAGGTCGACGGCGCTGCCCCGGCTGTGACCCGACTTGGCTGCGACATATCCGTTCGCGAACATCTCGGCCCTGTCGATGTTCGGGTAATGCCGGAGCTTCGTCCGGCCGTCCTCTTGCTGCTCTGCCCAGCGCAAGAAGCAATCCACGGCGCGTTGCGGCCGATAGCCGTCCCACAGAAGCAGACCGAAGCCCATGGAGGCGGCCTCTTCTCGAGCGCGTTCCAGGGCTGCGCACAACGCGGTGGTGCCGACGATGCGATTCACCCCATATCCGTCCACCGGTTTGCCGGTGAAGTTGTCCCAGGTCGCGTACTTGGCGTCCCACCGCATCCCGGGCACGCGATCGTCGACGAAGGCGAAGTCGTCCTTCATCGTCGCGCCCCCGTCAGCGTCAACGACACGATCCGGTCGATCACCTCCGCGAAGGGCAGTCCTGCCGCGGCCATCATCCTTGGGTAGCGGCTGTAGGACGTCATCCCGGGCAACGTGTTGACCTCGTTGAGCACGACCTGCCCATCGTCGGTGAGGAACATGTCCACCCGCGCGAGCCCGCTGCATCCCAAGGCGCGATAGATGGCCTTGGCGGTCTCCTGCACCAGCGACCGTGAGTCCGCCGAGATGTTCGCGGGGACGATCACCGTCGCGTTGTCGGAGCCCCGTTCGGGCTCGCGTTCCTGATGGATCCTGAAAAAGCCATCAGATAGGGCGATCTGATCGACCTCGCCGGCAAACAGGTCGAGGTCGTTCCCGTGGATCGCACATCCGACCTCGCTGCCGACGACGGCTTCCTCGATCACGACCTTCGAGTCGTATTGGCGTGCGGTCTGGACCGCGCTCTGAAGCTCCTCGCTGAGAGAAACCTTGGTCACGCCGAAGGACGACCCCGAACGGGCCGGCTTCACGAAGACGGGATACTCGAGCTGGTCGGCATCGATGTCCTCGTCCGGCGGGACGGTCCAGAAGTTCGGCGTGGCGATTCCCGCGCTCCTGGCCACGATGTACGCGAGGGACTTGTCCATGCACAGGGCCGAGCTTTGGACGTCGCAGCCTGCATAGGGGATGCCGGAGAGCTCCAGCAAGCCTTGGATCGCCCCGTCCTCGCCGAGCTTGCCGTGGAGCACGGGCAGGACCAGGTCCAGGCTGACCGTCTCGTACCGCCCCTGGTCCAGGACCAGCAGTCCGGGGATGCTTCGATCCGGGGAGAGAACGGCCGCGCGGGCAGTGCCGTTCTCCCAATCCGCGTCAGGGCCGTCGCACAGCGTCCACGCACCGCTCTTAGTGATGCCGATGTAGAACGGCTCGTATTTGTCGGCATCGAGGTGCTTCGCGACCTCTCGCGCCGACTTGACGGAGATGGGGTGTTCTTCGCCACATCCCCCGAAGATGACGCCGACCTTCAACCTATCCATGCTTCAGGCAGTTGGTCAGGGAATGCTCGACGATGTCGCTGAGGGCGTGATCCGTGTAATAGGCGATGTGCGGAGTGATCAGCACATTCGGCAGCTTGTGTAACCGCAGCAACAGTTGGCTTTCGATGGCCTTGTCGCTGCAGTCGGCGTAGAAGATCCCTTCCTCTCCTTCGAGGACGTCCAGCGCCGCGCCGCCCAATCTGCCGCTTTCCAAGGCTTGGACGAGGGCCTCGGTATCGAGAAGTGCGCCGCGTCCGGTGTTGATGACAAAGGCACCGTGCTTCATCTGCTGTAGACGGGCACGATCGAGCAGATGGTGCGTATCGGCGGTGAGCGGCGTGTGGAGGGTCACGATGTCGCTCCGCCGCAGCAACTCGCCAAGCGGAACGTAGTCGGCCGCGGCCTTGGGACAACGGTCGTGGGCCAAGGCTCGGCAGCCAAAGCCCTGCAGCCTGTCGATGACCGCGGCGCCGATGCGACCTGTCCCGATCACCCCAACGGTCAGGTCGCGTAGCTCTTTCCCGCGCTTGTCGTTCAGTCGATAGTCGTGAACATCGGCGCGCCTGATGACGAACTTCGCATGTCGCACCGCCATCAGCATCAGCATCAGCGTGTAGTCGGCCACGCTGTCGGGCGAGTAGGCGACGGTTTCGACGGAGATGCCCACGCTCTCCGCGTAGTTCACGTCGATGTGGTTGTACCCGACGCTTCTTGTGGAGATATACGTTACGCCGGCTTCGCTCAGCGCAAGAAGCGTGGAGTTCGTGACTTGCGTCTTGTGACCGATGCTGATGCATCGATTCCCGAGCGCCAGTCCGACGTTGTCTTCAGATACCGCTGCCTGGGTGATCGTTGGCACGACGCCGAGGCGAGGCGCCATCTCGAGGAACAGGGAGGCCTCGTCCTGCCCGCACCCGTAGATCGTGATTCCCATTGTTGGCACGGCCGAGGAGGGCGAGGACGCCGGCGATCGGGTGCGGCGGGCCGCGGCTCGTGCTGGTTCGTTGCGGATCATGCGAGCCCCGGTTGGCCCGCGCCGAGGCGGTCGGCCAGCTGCTTGGCCGCAGACAGCCCCGCGTTGATCAGGTTGCCTCCTCGCTGCCCGAGCACCACGCCGATCAGCGATCGGTTGCCGCTCTCGGTGGGCCACACGACCCGGAACATCAAGCAGCCGCCGGCCGCCTCGTCTGACCCCGTCTTCATCCCGACGAACCCGTCATGGCCGAGCAGCGCGTTTGTGTTGGTCACCTCGCCGGCGACCGGTAGCCAGTACGTGCGGGTGGCCATCATGGCCGCCAGCGTCTCGTCCTTCGCCACCACCTGCGCCAGACGCAGCTGGTCGAGGGCTGTCGAGACCGTGCCGTCATCGCGTCCGCTTGGATCGGTGTAGGTCGTGTGAGACATCCCCAGCTCGCGTGCCGTGCGGTTCATCTCCGCGACGAAGGAGGCGACGCTGCCGGAGACCTGACGCGCAACGAGCAACGCGACGTTGTTCGCGGACGGCAACAGGATCGCCATGAGGGCGTCCCGCTCGGTGAGCTGCTCGCCGGCGCGGACATCGACGACCGACTGGCCCGCGTGGCGCCTCGCCTCGGTGTCCTCGACATCGCCCTGACCGACCACGAACAGCCGGCCGCTATCGCCCGCGTCCAGCGGGTAGTGCTTGAGCACGACGTAGGCGGTCATGACCTTTGCCACGCTGGCGATCGGTACCGGCTGCTGATGCGGGCTCACCACCGGACGGCCGCCCGCGAGCACGTACGCCCCTTGTCCGCGACGAGGCCAACCGTCCGTCGAGCGGTAGCTGCGATCGTGGCCGCCGAGTTGGGAGCTGCGGCCCTCGTCGCGGACCGGGTAGCTGCGGTCCCCGCCGGCGAGAAGGGGCGCCGCGAACGTCGTGGCGGCGAGGAGCACGGCGAGCACCGCGCAGAGCAGCGCGCGGCGGCGGCGCACGCGGTACACGGTCGTTCGTGCCGGTTGCCTGTAGGCCACGCCGCCATTTCACGCAGCGTGGTGTTGCCAGCACGTATGCGGTTTTCGATATGCCGACGATATGCGCCGGCTCGTAGCATCGGAGCATGCGTGTCTTGCTCGTCGAGGACGAGCCCTACATGGCGGACGCCATCCGCGACGGCCTACGCCTGGAGGCGATCGCGGCGGACATCGCAGGCGACGGCGACACCGCTCTGGAGCTGCTGAGCCTGAATGCCTACGACATCGCCGTCCTCGACCGAGACATTCCCGGACCCACCGGTGACGAGATCGCCGAACGCATCGTCGCCTCCGGCAGCGGTATGCCGATCCTCATGCTGACCGCTGCCGACCGCCTCGACGACAAGGCCTCCGGGTTTGGGCTCGGCGCCGACGACTACCTCACCAAGCCGTTTGAGCTCCAAGAGCTCGTGCTCCGTCTCAGAGCGCTCGACCGCAGGCGCGCCCACAACAGGCCGCCTGTGCGAGAGATCGCAGGTCTGCGGCTGGATCCGTTCCGCCGCGAGGTCTACCGCGACGGCCGCTACGTCGCGCTGACCCGGAAGCAGTTCGCAGTGCTCGAAGTGCTCGTCGCTGCCGAAGGCGGTGTCGTCAGTGCCGAAGAGCTGCTGAAACGGGCGTGGGATCAGAACGCAGACCCGTTCAC
>JBKPDA010000163.1:0-6436 GCA_046727635.1 Actinomycetota bacterium
ACCGTGCTGCGCTTCCTTGGACTGAACCCGCACGCGCTGGATGCCGTCCGTGAGGAAGGGACGAAGGTGCTGCCGGCGCAGTGAGGAGGCTAAGCAGACGCGGCTAGAGCGGACGGGTCCGATCGTTCCTCTTCTCCAGGAGCTCCCGGCGGCGCAAGCCGCCGGCCTGGAAGAGGAATGTCGGAACCGGCCGCTCTCCTACGCGCTTTGGAGAACGTCGTCCGGATCCAAGACGACGTGAGCCACCCGCTCCGCGATCGCCTCCGGCGTGAGCCCGATCTCCTCGCGCAGGAGCGCCGGCTTGCCGTGGGTCACGTAGCGGTCGGGCAGGCCGAGCCGCAGCATCCGCACCTCGGAGCCCAGTCCGCGGTCGAGGAAATGCTCACCGACCGCCGCGCCGAACCCGCCCGGCAGCACGCCGTCCTCGATCGTCACGAGCACGTCGTGGTCGGCGGCCAGCCGATCCACCAGCTCGGTGTCGATCGGCTTGGCGAAGCAGCCGTCCGCGACGGTGACGTCGAGCCCGTGCTCCTCCAGATGGCCCGCAGCCTTCAGCGCCAGCGACACCCCCAGGCCGTAGCCCAGCAGCGCCACCCGATCGCCCTCGCGCAGCACCTCGCCGCGGCCGATCTCGAGCGGCTTCGGCCGCGCCGGGATCGGCACGCCCTCGGCCTCGCCGCGCGGGTAGCGAATCGCGATCGGGCCGTCGTCGTAGAGCGTCGCCGTGCGCAGCATGCGCACGAGCATCGCCTCGTCTCGCGGCGCCATCAGCACGATGTTCGGCAGCGGGCGCAGGTACGCGATGTCGAAGGCGCCGTGGTGCGTGGGCCCGTCGTCGCCGACGAGTCCGGCGCGGTCCATCGCGAACACCACGTTGAGGTTCTGGAGGCAGACGTCGTGGACGATCTGGTCGAAGCCGCGCTGCAAGAACGTCGAGTAGATGGCGGCGACGGGCTTCATGCCCTGCAGCGCCAAACCGGCGGCGAACAACACAGCGTGCTGCTCGGCAATGCCGACGTCGTAGTAGCGCTCGGGCATCTCCTTCTGGAGGATGTTGAGCCCGGTGCCGGAGTTCATCGCCGCGGTGATGCCGCAGACGCGCTCGTCGCGCCGCGCCTCGTCCACCATCGCCTCGCCGAACACGGTGGTGTACTGCGGCGGCGCCTTCGGCTCGGCGAAGCGCGCGCCGTTCGACTTCTTGGCCTTCGGCTTCGCCGGCGCGCCGTTGACGATCGAGGCTGGCTTCGCGGCGTGCCACTTCTCCATGCCCTCGAGGCCGCCCTCCTCGGCGGGCGCGAACCCCTTGCCCTTCACGGTCTTGGCATGCACCACGACGGGACGGTCGGCCTCCAGCGCCTTGCCGATGGCCTCGCGGAGGGCGCGCACGTCGTGCCCGTCGATCACGCCCACGTAGGCGAGGTCGAGCTCCTCGAAGAAGAGCCCAGGCGCCCATAGCGCCTTGATCGACTCCTTCAGCTGCGGGCCGAATCGCTCGATGCGGTCGCCGATCCCCCCGGGAATGCGTGTGAGCCCGGTCTCCACTCCCTCGCGCGCGCGATGGAGCTTGGGGTTCAGGCGGATGCGGTTGAAGTAGCGCGACAGGGCGCCGACGTTGGGGGCGATCGACATCCCGTTGTCGTTCACCACGATCACGATCGGGAGGTCCATGCCGCCGGCGTTGTGCAGCGCCTCGAACGCGACGCCGCCGGTGAGCGCGCCGTCGCCGATGACCGCCACCACCTTGCCGTCCGGCCCGATGCCGCGGCGCATGGCCTCCTTGATGCCGACCGCGTACGAGACCGAGGTGGAGGCGTGGCCCGCGCCCATGATGTCGTGGTCGGACTCGAAGATCGAGCAAAACGGCGCGAGGCCGCCGTACTGGCGAATGGTGTGGAGCTGGTCGCGCCGGCCGGTGAGCACCTTGTGCGGGTAGGCCTGGTGGCCCACGTCCCAGATGATCTTGTCCGTGGGCGAGTCGAGCAGGCTGTGCAGCGCCACCGCGATCTCGCAGGCGCCCAGGTTCGCGCCGAAGTGACCGCCGATCTCGCCGATCGTGTCGATGATCAGCTCGCGCACCTCCTGGGCTACCTGCTGGAGCTGGTCGTCGTTCAGGGCGTGCAGGTCCTGCGGCGCTTTGATCTCTTCGAGGAGGCTCATGTGTCTCGCGTGAGGATGTAGTCGGCTATCTGCTCGAGGGTCCCTGTCGGGCCGCCCACCTCGGCGAGCGCTCCCCGCGCCTTGCCGTGGCATTCGCGAGCCAACTCTCGGGCCCTCTCAAGTCCGAAGACACTGACATAGGTGCTCTTACCGTGACGCTCGTCAGACCCCTGTGGCTTTCCGAGCGCGACGGCGTCACCCGTCACGTCCAGTATGTCATCGACGATCTGAAAGAGCACGCCAAGCTCTGCAGCAAAGCGGCGAAACGCCATTGTGGCAGCTTCGTCGGCTCCCAGAAGCAAGAGTGGGCACTCGATCGCGGCGGCAATCAGGCGGCCCGTCTTCAGCTCGTGCAGGTGGCGGAGCGCGCGCTCGTCGAACTCGCCCGACGCCGTCACGTCCACGTACTGGCCACCCACCATGCCGCTCACCGACACCGCCGCCACGAGGTGACGCAGAGCAGAGAGCACGCGCCTCGGCTCGCCTTCCTGCTCGTCGAGCACGAGGCGGACCGCCTCCGCGAACAGCCCGTCGCCCGCCAGGATCGCCACGTCCTCCCCGTAGGCCACGTGGCAGGTGGGCTGGCCGCGGCGCAGCTCGTCGTCGTCCATCGCGGGCAGGTCGTCGTGGATCAGCGAGTAGGTGTGGATCAGCTCGATCGCCCCGGCCAGCGGCATCACGTCGGCCGGCTCGTGGCCCAGCGCCTCTGCCGTGGCGAGCGCGAGCACGGGCCGGATGCGCTTGCCGCCCGCCAGTAGCGAGTAGCGCATCGCCTCCTCGAGGCCCTTCGTGGACGGCTCGGCGGAGAAGCGCAGCTCGGCGAGGTAGCCGTCCACCTGACGCTGCAGCGCCACCGGGTACTGGGCCTCCCGTGGCGGCGCGCTCAGAGCAGCTTCTCCTGTCCCGGCGGCTCGTCGGTGGCGACCGCCCGCGCCTGCACGTCGAGCTCGCCGCCCAGCTGCGAGGCCAGGTCGGCGCAGCGCTCGACGGCGGAGGCGGCGTCGTCCGGGTCGAGCTCGCCGGAGCGGAGGCGGATGGCGGTCTGCTCGAGCTCTTCCACGAGCTCGTCGAGCTTGCTCGAGGGCGGCGGCGAGCCGGTCACCGCGGCGCCACGCTTCGCTCGCGGTAAACGGCACCGAGGATCCCGTTCACGAACCCCGGCGCCTCGGCGCTGCACAGCTCCTTCGCGGCCTCGATCGCCTCGTCGATGGCCACCTCGGCGGGAACGTCCTCGCGATGCAGGAGCTCGTAGAGCGCCACCCGCAGAATGTTCCTCTCAAGCGGGGCTATGCGATCCAGTGTCCAGCCCACGGCGTGCCGCTCGATCAGCGCGTCGAGCTCGGGCTGCTCGGCCTCGGTGCCCTCGGCGATCTCGCGCGTGAACTGAGTGGCGCGCGGATCGAGCAGCTGCGACAGCGGTCGTTCCGTGACGTCGCGCTGATAGAGAGCCACGACTGCGGCTCGTCGCTGATCTGACCTGCGCATCTACGCCCTGGAAACGTACTCGCCCGTGCGCGTGTCCACGCGCACGCGGTCGCCGATGTTGACGAACAGCGGCACCCGCACGGTCACGCCGGACTCGAGCACGGCGGGCTTGTCGCCTCCGCCCGAGGCCGTGTCGCCGCGGACTCCGGGCTGGGTCTCCGTGACCGCCAGCTCGACCGCGCTCGGCACCTGCAGGTCGGCCGGCTCCTGGTCCACGTAGAGCACCTCGACGTTCTCGTTCGGGACGATCCACTGCAGCGCCTCGCTGACGGACGTCTCCGGCACCGTGATCTGCTCGTAGGTCTCGAGGTCCATGAGGTGGGCGTCGCTGCCGTCCGAGTAGAGGAACTGCATCTTGCGGTTCTCGGTCCTCACTGGCCGGAACTTCTCGCCTGCGCGGAACGTCTTGTCGATCACGGCGCCGTCGGTGGTGCGCTTCAGCTTGGTGCGCACGAACGCGCCGCCCTTGCCCGGCTTCACGTGCTGGAACTCCACGATCTTGAAGACGGTGCCGTCCACATCGATGTGAGTGCCGTTCTTGAACTGGTTGGTCGAAATCACGATCAGGAAGGGTAGCCGCGCGCCCCGGTGACTCGGCGGGCGATGTCCTTTTTCGCCCGCCCCGTTCGTCGTGTGATCGAATCCGGCAAACAGAAGGCCGGTACGAAGGACAGGAGCCACACGTGCGCTACATCTTCCTGATCTACAACGACGAGTCGAAGTCGCCGCCGCCCAGCGAGCTGGAAGGCGTGTCGGCCGCGTACCAGACCGTGACCGACGAGATGCGCAGCTCCGGCGCCTTCCTCGCCGGCGACGCCCTCCAGGGCTCGGCCACCGCCACGGTCGTCCGCGAAGGGAACGGCACCAGCCCGCTGACCACCGACGGTCCCTATGCCGAGACCAAGGAGCAGCTGGGCGGCTTCTACATCCTCGAGTGCGCGAACCTCGACGAGGCGGTCGACTGGGCCGCCAAGATCCCCGCCGTCGCCCGCGGCGGCGCGGTGGAGGTGCGCCCGATTCTCGAGCTCGGCTGAGCGATCATCTCCTCGTGGACTCTCCGGCCTCAGCGGTCGAGCGAGTGTTCCGGGAGGAGTACGGCCGGGTGGTGGCCGCGATGACGTCCTGGACCCGCGACCTCTCGCTTGCGGAGGAGGCCGTCCAGGACGCCTTCGCGGTCGCCCTCGAGAGCTGGCCTCGTCAGGGGATGCCCGACAACCCGGCGGCGTGGATCACCACCACCGGGCGGCGCAAGGTGATCGACCGCCTGCGCCGCGACCGGAACCTCGAGACGAAGTACCCGCATCTGGTGCAGGAGGAAGCCGTGACCGACGATTGGTCTGACGACCGCGAGCTGCCGGACGAACGCCTCGGGCTGGTGTTCGCCTGCTGCCACCCCACGCTTGCCCGCGAAGTGCAGGTGACGCTCACGCTCCGCATGCTCGGCGGGCTCACCGTGCCCGAGATCGCGCGCGCCTTCCTGGTGCCCGAGGCCACCGTGGCCAAGCGCATCACGCGCGCCAAGCAGAAGATCCGCGACGCCGGCATCCCCTTCGACATCCCGCCGCCCGCGCGCTTGCCGGATCGCCTCGACGTGGTGCTGCTCGTGATCTACCTGATCTTCAACGAGGGCTACTCGGCCAGCGCCGGCGACTCGCTCATCCGCCGCGAGCTGTGCGCGGAGGCGATCCGGCTCGGCAGCGTGATGTCCGCCCTGATGCCGGATGAGCCAGAGGTGCTCGGCCTCACCGCGCTGATGCTGCTGCACGACGCGCGCCGCCGCGCCCGGGTGTCGCCGGAGGGACGGCTCGTGCTGCTCGACGACCAGGATCGCACGCTGTGGGACCGCGATCAGATCGAGCGCGGCGCCGCCCTTCTCGACCGCGCCGTCCGCTATCGCGCTCCCGGCCAGTACCAGCTCCAGGCGGCAATCGCGGCGCTACACGCGCTGGCCGAGCGCCCGGAGGACACCGACTGGCAGGAGATCGCGGCCCTCTACGGCCGCCTCGTGGAGCTCAACCCAACCTCGGTGGTGCGGCTAAACGCCGCCGCCGCAGTGGCCATGTGCGAGGGCCCCGAGGTTGGGCTGGAGCTGCTCGCGGACGAGGAGCTCCAGCGCGAGCTCGACGACTACCTGCCGTTCCACGCCGCGCGGGCCGACCTGCTCAGGCGCGCCGGGCGCAGCGCGGAGGCCGCGATCGCCTACGAGCGAGCACGACAGCTTGCGTCGAACGCGCTGGAGACGGCGTTCCTCGACGAGCGCATCGCCGCCCTGTCATCGAGCTAGCGCAGCAGCCAGTCCTCCACCTGCGCCACGAACCCCTCGGGGTCGGTGTCCATCGCGTTGTGCGCTTCGCCCGGCAGCTCTACCAGCTCGCTTCCCGGGAGCGCGGCGTGGGCGGCGCGGGTGGAGCTGCGCAGCGCCGGCGCCGTTTCCGTGCCGAGCAGGAAGCGGACCGGCGCCGAGATCCGGGCAAGGCGCTCGGGCCGCAGCACGTACTCGTTCGCGGCCTGGCCCTCGCGCGCGAGCGTGTCGGCCGCATCCAGGCGGACCTGCCACAGCGGGGTTGCGCGCATCGCGTCGATCGTGGCCTCGTCGAGCCTCAGCGCGTGGCGGTAGAAGAGCTGCACCGCCGTGTCGCGGTCGCCGCGCTCGAGCGCCACCGATACCTCCGCGAGAGCGGCGTGCGGGAACACTGAGGCGCCGCTAGTGGCGAACGCCGGCTCGTAGACGAGCATGCGCGCGATCTCCGGAAAGTCCACCGCGGCCTCGAGCGAGCATGTGCCGCCGTATGAG
>JBKPDA010000164.1:0-3500 GCA_046727635.1 Actinomycetota bacterium
ACGCCGTCGCCGATCTCGAGCACGGACACGTCGAACGTGCCGCCGCCGAGGTCGAAGACGAGGATCGTCTGGTCGCTCTCCTTGTCGAGGCCGTAAGCGAGCGAGGCCGCGGTGGGCTCGTTGATGATGCGCTTGACCTCGAGGCCGGCGATCTTGCCGGCGTCCTTGGTGGCCTGACGCTGGTCGTCGTTGAAGTAGGCCGGGACGGTGATCACCGCGGAGTCCACGGTGTCGCCGAGGTAGGCCTCAGCGTCTGCCTTCAGCTTCTGGAGGATCATCGCGCTGATCTCCGGCGGCGAGTACTGCTTGCCGCCGATGTCCACGCGCGCGTCTCCGTTCGGGCCCGAAACGACGTTGAAGGGGACGATCTTCTCCTCCTCCTTCACCTCCGTCTCCTTGCGGCCCATGAAGCGCTTGATGGAGAACACCGTGTTCTCGGGGTTCGTCACAGCCTGGCGCTTCGCAACGGTGCCCACGAGGCGCTCGCCGCTCGGCGTGAACGCGACTACCGAGGGCGTCGTTCGTGCCCCCTCGGCGTTCTCGATCACGTGCGGCTCGCCGCCTTCGAGCACCGCCATGCACGAATTTGTCGTGCCAAGATCGATGCCGATCGTCTTTGCCATCTAACTCATTCCTCCTGTCGAAAGAAATCTGAGTTAGTTGATAGCAGATCTTGGTGGTTGCGCCTACGTGATCACAGATCACAGATCACAGAGATCTCTGGCGTTGCTTTCCGTACGGGCATAGGCTCAGCAGCGGGCATTCATCGCAACGCGGGCTTCGTGCGTGACAGGTTCTTCGGCCGTGTCTGATCAGGCCCACGTGGATCTCGTAGGCGTCTTGGCCTGTTGCGTCCTTGCCCGCCAGGCGGGCGATCTCTCTGTGGGCCTCGTCGAATGAGGCTTTCTCCCGCCAGAGCCCGAGGCGCGAGCCCACCCGGTACACGTGCGTGTCCACCGGGATGTCGGGGCGGCCGTAGCTGAACAGGAGCACGCACGCCGCGGTCTTCCGGCCCACTCCGGGGAGCGAACAGAGGTAGTCGCGCGCCTCGTCGAGTGGCGCGTCCTCGAGCCAGGACAGGTCGTCGTCGCCGAGCGCGCGCAGGATGCGCTGGATGCGCCCCGCCTTCACGCGCGAGATGCCGCCCGGGCGGATCGCCTCCTCGATGTCGTCCTCGTCCGCGTCCCGCACCTCGGCCCAGGACGAGAAGCGCTCCCGCAGACGCTCGTAGGCGACATCGCGGTTGCGGTCGTTCGTGTTCTGCGACAGCACCGTGAGGACCAGTTCGTCGATCGGAGCATGGTGCGGCCGCAGGATCGGCTGGCCATACGCCGACCGTAGTCGGTCGCGGATGCTTTTCAGGCGTCGGTTCATTGCTCAAGCCTTAGTCTGCTCAACGTGAGCGTCTCCGACAGACGCGGCGAGGTCGGCGGAGTGGAGCTCTTCTGGCGGGAGGCGCCGGTGCCGGAGGGACGAGTACCGACCCTCTACGTCCACGGCGTGCCGACGAACTCTGACGACTACCTCGACTTCCTGCCGCGCACGGGCGGGTTCGCGCCCGACCTCCCGGGCTTTGGACGGTCGGCGAAGCCCGCCCACTTCCCCTACTCGATCGAGGGCTTCTCGGATTCGCTCGAGGCCTTCCTCGCGCACGTGGGCGTTGAGCGCTACTCGCTGGTCGTGCACGACTGGGGCGGGGCCGCGCTGGCGCTGGCGCAGCGGGCGCCCGAGCGGGTCGAACGGCTCGTGATCACCAACTCCGTGCCGCTCCTGCCGGGCTACCGCTGGCACCGGCTGGCGCGCATTTGGCGCACGCCGCTGGCGGGCGAGCTGTTCATGGGCACCTCCACCCGCTGGGGGTTCAAGCAGCTCTCGCGCGAGGCGGTGGCCGCGCCGGGACCGGCGCCGGACGACTTCATCGACAGCGCATGGAGCCACTTCGACCACGGCACCCAGCGGGCCATCCTCAAGCTCTACCGTTCGGCGCCCGCCTCGGTGCTCGCAAAGGCCGGCGAGCGGCTCGGCGAGCTTCGCTGCCCGGCTCTCGTGGCGTGGGGCGCCGACGATCCCTACATCCCGACCGAGTTCGCGCACGCCTACGCCGAGGCGCTGGGCGGCGAGACCCGGCTGGAGGTGCTCCCCGGCGTGCGTCACTGGCCTTGGATCGACGACCCGCGGGTAATCGACCTGGTCGCCGAGTTCCTCCTGAGCTAGATGGCTGTCACCCGGTCCCCTCGCCCGACCGCCCGCATTCCGGCAATCCCCGCGCGCGCATGGCGGATCGCGCCGCTGCTCGTGGCCGGACTGACGTCCGCGATCTACCTCGCGCTGGCACCCAAGACCGGCGACCTGCCCGCGCACGTGTTCCGGGCCGACCTGTTCGGCCGCGACGACTTCGCCATCTGGAACGGCAACTGGTACGGCGGGCATCACACGCCCGGCTACAGCGTGCTCTTCCCGCCGCTCGCCTGGGTGCTGGGGCCCGCGGTGGCGGGAGCCGTCTCGGCGTTCGCGGCGGCCGCCCTGTTCGAGCCGCTGCTGCACCGCCACTTCGGCGACCGCGCGATCTGGGGCTCGCTCTGGTTTGCCGTGGGCACCGCGTCGATGCTCTTCAACGGGCAGCTGCCGTTCGTACTCGGGGTGGCCATCGGACTCGGCTCGCTGCTGGCTCTCCAGCGCGGGCGACTGGCGCTCGCGATCGCGCTGGGCTTCCTGTGCCCCCTCGGCAGCCCGGTGGCGGGGCTGTTCCTTGCCCTAGCCACGCTCGGCTACGCGCTCGCGGCACGCGCGCGGCCGCCGCTGGTCGTGGCCGTGGTGTCGCTACTGCCGCCGGTCGTGCTGGCGCTCGCCTTCCCGGAGGGAGGCAGCCAGCCGTACGCCTGGTCCGCGTTCATCCCGATCCCGATTCTCGTGCTCGTCTTCCTCGCGATCGTCCCGCGGAGCGAGCGAGCGCTGCGGATGGGACTCGCGCTCTACGCGGTCGCCGCGCTCGCCGCGTTCATAGTCCCCACGCCGATGGGCGGCAACGCCTCGCGCCTCGGCGCCGTGTTCGCTGCCCCGATCGCCGCGTGCGTGGTGCTCGGCCGCGGCCGGGTGCAGCTCAAGCCGTGGCTGGTGGCGCTGCTGCTCGTCCCGCTCGCCTACTGGCAGATCGGGCCCGCCGTGCGCAACGCGTCGAGCGAGGCCAACGACGGCTCGCGCTACCTGGCCTACTACCGCCCGCTGCTCGACTTCCTCGACGCGCAAGAGCAGCCGCCCGGGCGCGTGGAGGTGGTTCCGCCCAACTCCAATTGGGAGGCGGCCGACGTGGCGATCCACTTTCCACTCGCCCGCGGCTGGGAGCGGCAGCTGGACGTGAGCCGCAACGCGCTCTTCTACAACGGGACCCTCGACGAGGGCACCTTCGAGCTCTGGCTGGGCGAGAACGCCGTGAAGTGGGTGGCGCTCCCCGACGTGCCGCTCGACTACAGCGCCAAGCAGGAGGCCCAGATCGTCGAGTC
>JBKPDA010000165.1:0-6248 GCA_046727635.1 Actinomycetota bacterium
GGCGGTCGCCGCGGAGATCACCACCCACTCGGGCACGTGGAAGTTGGCCTCGGAGATGTCTCCGTGAGCGACGAGCGCGAGCGTCATCACCCCCATCGTCTTCTGGGCGTCGTTGGTGCCGTGGGCGAGCGCGAGCATCCCGCCGGACACCACCTGCCCGAGCTTGAACCCACCCGTGACGGGACCGGGGCGGAGCGCTCCGACGATGCGGTACACCAGCAGGATCCCGATCGCCGCGGTGACGAACGCGAGCACCGGGGCGATCAGCGCGGGAACCACCACCTTGCCCAGCAGCCCACTGGCGATCACGTCGCTCGCGCCGGGGCCGGCGATCACGGCGCCCACGAGGCCTCCGATCAGCGCGTGCGAGGAGCTGGACGGCAGTCCGAAGTACCAGGTGATGAGGTTCCACAGGATCGCGCCGATCAGGCCCGCGAACACGATCGTCGGCGTGATCGCGTTCGCTTGCACGATCCCCTGCGCCACCGTCGCCGCCACCTTCAGCGAGATGAACGCGCCGGCGAAGTTGAGCACGGCCGCATACGCCACCGCGATCCGCGGCGACATCGCGCGTGTCGAGATCGAGGTGGCCACGACGTTCGCCGTGTCGTGGAAGCCGTTCGTGAAGTCGAATGCCAGCGCGGCGCCGATCACGATCACTAGGACGATGTCGCCTTGTGCGCCCACCGCGAGTGCCCGTCAGGCGTTCTTCAGGACGATGCCCTCGAGCGTGTAGGCCACCCGCTCGGTCGCGTCGATGGCCTCTTCCAGCCGCTCGTAGATGTCCTTCCAGCGGATGACCACCATCGGGTCGATGCCCTCCACGAACAGCGCCGCGAGCGCTTCCCGCTGGATCCGGTCGCCGTCGTTCTCGAGCCGGTTGATCTCGACCGTGTAATGCGACACGTCCTTGAAGCTCCGCAGCCGCGGGATGGCCTCCGCGATCTGGCGCGTGGAGTGCACGAGCACGTCCGCGAGCTTCTGGGCGTCATCCATCGTCGCCTCGATCTTGTAGAGGCCGAGGAAGTCCGCCACCTCCTCGATGTAGTCGACGATGTCGTCGAGCGCCGTGGCCAGGGCGAGGATGTCCTCGCGGTCGATCGGGGTGACGAACGTGTTGTTCAGGCGCTGCACGATGTCGTGGGTGATGCGGTCACCGTGCTGCTCGCAGATGAGGATCTCCCGCGCCAGCTCGCTGTGCTCGGGGTAGTCGCGCAGCATCACCTCGAGCAGCTCGGCCGCCCGGTGGATGTTCACCCCCGCCTCTTCGAAGAGGTCGAAGAACTCGCGGTCGCGCGGCAGGAAGACCTGTGAGAGCCGCGCCATCGCCTAGGCCTGCGGTGCGCCGATGGAGTCGATCAGCGTGTCGAGGTAGCGCTCGGCCTCGTCGCGCTCGGTGGACGGCACCCAGAACACGGTGCGGCTGACACCGGCCTGCTCGTAGCGCTCGATCGCGGCCGGGTCGGGCTTCGCCCCGAAGGCGGTCATCGGCAGGTCCCGTCCGTGTCGCGTGAGCTCGCCCAGCCGCTCGATGAAGCTGTCGTCATCGGGCATACGGCCGGGCTGGGGAAACCAGCCGTCGCCATACGCGAGCACCCGCTCTACCACCCGCGCCCCCATGCCACCGATCATTACCGGGGGGTGCGGCTTCTGAAACGGCTTCGGCCAGAGCCAGATCGGGTCGAAGTCGACGAACTCGCCGTGGTACTCGGGCTCGTCCTCGGTCCAGATCGCCTTCATGGCCTCCACCCGCTCGCGCATGACCCGGAAGCGCTTGCTCGGGTCGGTGCCGTGGTTCTGCATCTCCTCGCGGTTCCAGCCGGCCCCTATGCCGAAGATCAGCCGACCGCCGGACAGCTGGTCCACGCTCGCCACCTCCTTGGCGGCGACGATCGGGTCGCGCTCCACCACGAGGCAGATGCCGCTGCCGATCTTGATCCGCTCGGTGGCCGCCGCGGCGGCGGTGAGCGCCACGAACAGGTCGTGCGTGTGCGAGTACTGGGGCGGCAGCTCGCCGCCCGAGGGGTAGGGCGTCTGCCGGCTCACCGGGATGTGCGTGTGCTCCGGGAAGAAGACGGCCTCGAAGCCGCGCTCCTCAGCGCTGCGCGCGAAGGTGGCGGGATCGACCGAGTAGTCGGTCGCGAACATGGCGACGCCATATTCCACGCGTGCGAGTCTACGGCGGCAGCGCGGCGTCGATGCGCCCGGCCATGTCATCGCCGAGCGGCCCCATGCGCTCCCTGACCGCCGCGGCGTAGCCCTCGTGGTCGTAGCTCACGCGGCGCAGCTCCACACCGTCCGGATGAAACAGCGCGTAAGCGGCGCGCTGGTCGCCGTCGAACGGTAGGCCCACGCTGCCCGGATTCACCAGCTCCACACCGCCGTCGGCCACCCGCCGGAACTGGAGGTGGCTGTGGCCGAACACCACCCGGGGCTCCGTCACGTCCGCGAGCAGCTCGGGCTCGTCGTCGGCCGGCTCGGGCATGAACGTGCGCATGTCAGACACGGGCGATGCGTGGCAGAACAACGTGCCGTCCACCGTCACGGTCTCCGGCAGCGCGCCGAGCTCGGCCGCGAGCGAGCCCAGCGCCTCCCGCACCCAGTCCCCCGCCGCCTTGATGAACGGATGGTCGGGCGCCTGCCAGGGACTCACCTGCCAGCGCTCCCAGTTGCCCTTCAGCCAGGCCACCGCCGGCAGCTCGCGCAAACGCTGCACGGTCTCGACCGGCCACGCACCGAGGCTGGCGTAGTCGCCGCCCAGCAGGAAGCGGTCGGCGCCCGCGACCTCGGCGTCGGCCAGGACGGCCTCGACCGCCGCCAGGTTGCCGTGGGTGTCATAGATGGCGGCGAGCACTCAGAACAGAGTCTCGCTGCCGCGCCCAGATCGTGCGCTCCGGCGCGGGATGCCGGCAGCCTCGGTGAGCGCCGCTTCCACGTCCGCCAGGATCGCGCGCTCCGATCGGGAGGCCACGAGCGGTTCCGCCAGGCCGTCCACGTGCACATACGTGCGCCGGCCCTCGCCGCGGTCCTCGCCCTCGATCGGGATGACCGCGAACACCCGGTCGGCGCGTACGAACTTGCCGTAGCCGAGCGGCACCATTCGTGGATCGCGTTTCGGCATGGTGAAGCCTGGGCGAGCCTACTCAGTCGCCCGGTCGCCCATCGCTCGTCATCTCCGCGAGCGAGCCCTCCAGCGTCTCGTCGAGCGGGATGATCTGATCCACCTCGGTGACGAGCAGCGCGGTGATGATCACCGACTCGCGCGGCACCACCACGCGCAGGCTCTGCCGCCGTCCGGTCAGCCGCTTGCGAAGCTCGAACAGCATGCGGATGCCAGCGCTGTCGAAGTACTCGGTGTCGGTCAGGTCGATCACCAGGCCGTGAGCTGCGTTCGACACCCCATCGGCTATCTCGGACTCCAGCGTGGACGCGTTCGCGATGTCCACCTCGCCCGAGATGCGCGCCACCTTCACGCCGTCGCGCTCGTCGAGCGTGAGCCGGGCGAGCGGATTCACGACGGGTCCAGTGCCGACAGCCGCCTGCGCATCCTCACCTCGGTGCCGCGCTCGCCGCGCTCGATCTCGACGTCCTCCATCAGTGCCTCGATCAGCTGCAGGCCGCGGCCCCGGTGTGCGCCGCGCGGCGCGCGCCAGCGTCCGTAGTCGCGCACGCGCAGAAGCACCGCGCCCGCCTCGAGCGTGCCCTCCACCTCGAAGCGCGCCGCCTTCGCCCCGTAGGCGTGCTCGATCGCGTTCGCGCACGCCTCGCCGGCGGCGATCGTAATGTCGTAGATCTCCTGCGCGCTCGCGTGCGTGAGACGGAGCCACCGCATCAGCAGCCGGCGCAGCCGCGACAACTCGGTGGGATCGGCGCGCAGGGTGGTGTGGAAGCGCGCGGCCTCGAGCTCGATCGGCCGGATGGCGAGGACGCAGATGTCGTCGTCGCGCTCGGCCTCAGCCGCGAGCGCGGCCAGCAGGTGGTCGCACAGCTCCTCGAGTGGCTCCGGCGCCTCGGCAAGCACGCGCTCGAGCTTCCCGATCCCGTCCTCGAGCGGCTCGCCGCGGCGCTCCACGAGGCCGTCGGTGTAGAGCAGCAGCGTCGCACCGGGCTCGAGCTTCATCGCGGTGGCGGGGTAGCGCACGTTGGGCGCCACGCCCACCGGCAGCGCGCCCTGCCCGTTCAGTTGGGAGACCTGCCCGTCAGGGTGCAGGATCAGGGGCGGCGGGTGGCCGGCGCGCACGAAACGGAAGCCGCCGCTGGCGGTGTCGAGCACCACATAGACGAGCGTGGCCATGTCGTTCTGGTCGAACGTGCGCGTGAGCCGGTTGAGCCGCTCCACCGCAGCGTCGGGCCCGCGGCCGTCGAGCACGTAGGCACGCAGGGCGTTGCGGAACTGGCCCATCACGGCGGCCGCCTCCACCCCGTGCCCCACGACGTCGCCCACCGCCACGCCCACGCTGCCGTCGCCGAGCGGGATCGCGTCGTACCAGTCGCCGCCAACGTCGAGCTCGGACGTGGCGGGCAGGTAGCGCGCAGCGAACTCCACGCCCGCCACCTCTGGCAGCTGGCGGGGCAGGAGGCTCTGCTGGAGCGTGACCGCCGCGCGGTGCTCGCGGCTGTAGAGGCGCGAGTTGTCCACGGCCACGGCGGCCCTATGCGCGAGGTCCTCGGCGAAGCGCAGGTCGTCGACCCCGTAGGTGTGGCCGGACTCCGCCGACACGAGCGTGATCGCCCCGAGCGTGCGGCCGCGGGCGGTGAGCGGCACGATCAGAACCGAGCGCAGGCCGAGGCCGCGCATCAGCTCGAGGTGCTCCTCATCGCGCGCGCCCCGGACCAGCAACTCGTCCGTGATCTCCGCGTACAGCTCGGAGCGGCCGGTGCGAATCACGTTGGGCACTCCGGCGGGATCGTCGGGGTCGATCGGGTAGCGCTCCCGCAGCGCCTGCGCGAGCCTGACCTTCTCGGGATCGACGTGTGCGGTGGCCGCGTTGCGCAGGGACCGGTCGTCGTCGAGCAGCTCGATGCTGCACCAGTCCGCCAGGCTCGAGACGGCGAGCATCGCCACCTGCTGCAGCGTCTGGTCGAGCTCCAGTGAGGCCGACAAGAGCTCGCTCGCCTTCGCGATGAAGGTCAGGCGCTCGCGGGCTCCTTCCGCCTCCTGGTAGAGACGCGCGTTGTCCACCGCCAGGCCGAAGCGGCGCGCGAGGTGCTGCGCGAAGTCGAGGTCGTGCGGCCCGTAGTGGCGGCCCTCGATCGTCGAGAGGAAGGTAAGAGCGCCGATAGTCCGGCCGCGGGCCGTGAGCGGCACGATCATGTATGAGCGCGGCGAGAGCTTCTCGTACAGCTCCGCTACCTCCTCGGGGATGTCCATCCGCGGGAGCCCTTCCACGTCGCTGCGGAGCTCGGAGTTTCCGGAGGCGATCACGTACATCGCACCTTCGCTGCGCCCCTTTGCGGCGCGGTAAAGGGTCCGCAGCTCGGTCAGCAGCTCCTCCATGCGCGGGTCCGGATGGCCGCTCGTGATCTGCCGCAGGGAGCCGTCCGGGAGCACCACGTCCACCGCGCACCAGTCCGCGAACTCGGGGACCGCGAGCTGTGCGACCTCCTGGAGGGTGCGCTCGTAGTCGAGCGAGCGGGCGAGGACCGCACTCGCCTGAGCAAGGAAGGCAAGCGCTCGTTGCGGGTCGAGGACACGTCCTGATTCGTGCGTGGATTGCTCCGTCATGTGCCGCCCCCGATGGCCCGCCAGCGCATCGTACTCCTTGTGTCGGAACGCACAGGCATCATTCAGGGCAATGTCTGATTCCCCAGCCCTGGTACGCGGCGAGGACGGGCTGCGGCGTTGCTGGTGGGCAGTGAGCGCGCCCGAGTATGTCGCCTACCACGACGACGAGTGGGGCCGCCCCGTCCTCGAAGACGACGGCCTCTATGAGCGGCTCTGTCTCGAGGGCTTCCAGGCCGGGCTCTCGTGGTTGACGATCCTGCGCAAGCGCGAGGCCTTCCGCGCGGCGTTCGCCGGCTTCCGGATCGACGAGGTGGCCCGCTTCGGGGCCCGCGACGTGAAGCGTCTGATGGCCGATGCGGGAATTGTGCGCAATCGCAGCAAGATCGATGCGGCGATCGAGAACGCCCGAGCGGCCGTCGCTGTGAGGGATGAGCTCGGCTCGCTCCGCGCGCTGATCGAGCCCTTCCGCCAGGGCCGCTCCAAGGCGCCCCGCACCCGTGCCGACCTGCCCCCCACGACCCCC
>JBKPDA010000166.1:0-14634 GCA_046727635.1 Actinomycetota bacterium
TCCCTGGCCGACCGCATCGACCGCGGCGAGCTGCTCCCTGCCGGCGAGGAGGAACGCGAGATCCGCGCCTGCGCCGTGCACGCCTGCGAGGGCATTGCGGCGCGGCTGGGAGTGCCCGCGCACGTGCTCGACGTGTGGCTCTGGAACCGCGGTCAGGGGCCCGAGTACAAGGCGGTGCCGCGGCACCGGACTCGGACGGTGTTCTACTGATGATGCGTCGCATGGGCGCACGCGTCTCAGTGGCCGAAGATCAACGCCCGATCGCGAGGATCGACCACCTCGTCGGCGAGGTCGATGAGAGCGGTCGCGAGGTTCTCAAGCGGATCCCGAGTGAACCGGGATTGATCGTGAGCGTGCTCCACTTCGTCGACCTGGACGACGCGAGGCGGTGCGCGAGTTCATCTTCGAGGAGGAGATGCGTGAGACGGCGCCCGGGGAGATGGCCGACGAGGGCTGATGCACGTTCGGATCCACTATGGATCCCAACGTAGATCACCTTCGGTCGATGCCGCTCCGCGATGCGACTCAGCGCCGCACCGCGAAGCCCACGCCGTCGCCGATCGGCAGTACCGAGCCGAGCCAGCGATCCGAGCTCACGAGCTCGGCGTTGAGTTCCCGCGCCGCCGCGAGGCTCTCGGGCCGCCAGCCGCTGGCCTCGCCGGGCGGGAGCGCCGCGTTGCCCCCCATCAGCAGGTTGTCCACGAGCAGCACGGCGCGCTCCGTCGCCTTCGCCTCGGCTAGCTCCAGGTAGCGGCGGTACTCGCCCTTCGTCGCGTCGAGGAAGAGCATGTCGAAGGGCCCCTCGAGCGGCGGGAGAGTCTCCAGCGCGTCGCCCTCGACGATCTCCACGCGGTCGAGCACGCCGCCACGGCCGAGGAAGTCGCGCGCCTGGCCGATCCGGCGCTCGTCGCGCTCCAGCGTGACGATCTTCCCGCCGGGCGGCAGTTGCTCGGCGATGTGCAGCGTGGAGTAGCCGATCGCGGTGCCCACCTCGAGCACGCGCGCCGGCTGCAGGGCGCGCGTGAGCGTGGCCAGGAAGCGAGCGGTCTCCCACTCGACGATCGGGATGCCATCGGTGTTCGCGAGCTCCTCCATCTCACGCACGAGCGGCGACCGCTCGGGCCGGAGCCCGACGAGGTACCTGTCCACGTGGTCGCTGAGGACTCCCATGTCTATGGCCCGCTGGTGAGCAGTGGGCCGAAGCGCGTGCCGGCCTGGTTCAGGCCGAAGAACTCGAACGGCAGCGCCGCCTTGGGCCTGTTGGTGAGCACGAGCCCGAACGCGAGCGGAGTATTGCTCGGCTCGGGCGAGGTCGCCGGCGTGAACACCGCGTAGTCGTTCGCGTGCTGCTTCTTCAGCAGCTTGCAGCTGCCTGCCGGAAACACGCAGGCCGTAAAGCTGTGCGACTTGTCGGCGAGCACCGTGAACGTGCCCACGGGGTAGTTGAAGCTCGCGCTGCCGTCCAGCTGGGTCGGCGCCTGGGCGTTGCGCGTGAAGGTGAGGAAGCCGGCGCGCGCGTTCAGCGCCGTGCGGAACTCGTTCTCGCCCGCGTACGGATCCCGCGACCGCGCGGAGGCGCACGCGTCGCTGATCGCGTCACGAGAGGACAGACCCGGCAGAGCTGGGCCGCCCAGCGACACCGAGTTCCTCAGGTCGCTGGCGCGGAACCAGCTGCTGCAGGTGAACGCGCGGCCCCTGTCGAGCACGTTGCGCCGTTGCTTCACCGCCAGCGTGGTGCTGAAGCCGCTCGGGATGGCGGCGTGTCTGAGGTCGATCGTGACAGTGGAGGCGGCGGCGCGGGCGCTCACGGTGTCGGCCTTGCGCAGCACCACGATCACGCCGCGGACGCGGTCGGTTCGCTTCTGTTTCGCCACCACCGCCACCACGCTCACGCCCTTCGGCAGCTTCGCGGCGGCCGCGGTGGCGGTCGCGCTCTTCGACTTCTTCACGAGGCGGAGGTCGAAGCCGGCCACGGTCGCGTTTCCAGGACTCGGCTCAAGGATCCTCACCGGGGTCCGTGTGCGGCTGGCGAGCGCCGGCGCGGGCAGCGCGCCGAGCACGGCCGCAGCGAGCGGGATGAGAAACAGGTAGCGGCGGCGCATCAGCCGCCGGCGGGGTCCTGCCCGGCGCCGCGCAGCGGGCGCACCTCGGCGGCCGGCTGGGGCTGTCGGCCGGTGACCTCGGCCAGCTCGGCCTCGAGCTCGCGTATGCGCGAGCTGAGCGAGCGGATGGCGTCGGCCACCGGGTCGGGCAGGTGCGCCCAGTCCGCGTCGGGGCCCTCGGGCTTCTTCCCGGACACCTTCACCGGGTGCCCCGGGTTGCCCACCACGGTGGCGTTGGGCGGCACGTCATGGATTACCACCGAGTTGGCGCCGACCTTCGAGCAGGCGCCCACGTTGATCGCACCGAGCAGCTTGGCGCCCGAGCCCACCACCACGTTGTCCTCCACGGTCGGGTGGCGCTTCCCGCGGGCGAACCCCGTGCCCCCAAGCGTCACGCCCTGGTAGAGCGTCACGTTGTTGCCGATCTCGGCCGTCTCGCCGATCACGACGCCAGTGCCGTGGTCGATCAACAGCGCGTCGCCGATCTTCGCCGCCGGGTGGATCTCGATCCCCGTGATCGAGCGACTGACGTTGGCGAGCGCATGCGGCACAAGCGGCACGCCCGCCTCGTGCAGCGCGTGCGCCACACGATGGGCCAGCAGCGCGTGCACGCCCGGGTATGTGAGCAGGATCTCGGCGCGGCCGATGCCGCGGGCAGCCGGGTCGCGCTCCTGCGCCGCGGTGAGGTCCTGGCGCACTTCGCGCGCGATGCGTGTAAGGGTGCCTAGGCCCAGCACGTCACGCTGATTGTGGCGCAGCCGGGACGCGCGCGCATGCCGGGCAGTCCGCGCGCCTGCTGGTGGAGACGATCGTGTGCGCGAGCGTGTGCCCGTCCACCTGCACGATCCGGTCGAGCAGCGGCTCGCCCACGCCGGCGAGCAGCTTGAGCGCCTCGAGCGCCTGAATCGAGCCCACGATCCCGGCCACCGGTCCGAGCACACCCGCCTCGCTACAGGTCGGCGCCGAGCTCGGCTCCACCGGGAACGCGCAGCGGTAGCAGGCCGATGCGCCGGGCTTGATCGTCATCGTGAGGCCCTCGAAGCCGAGCACTCCGGCCTCGACGAACGGGATGCCGAGCGCGCAGCAGGTGTCGTTCACCACGTAGCGGGTTTCGAACGTGTCGCTGCAGTCGAGCACCACGTCGGCGCCGTCCAGCATCATCTCCGCGTTCATTCGCCCGAGCCGCGCCGGGTAGGGCTCCACGAGTACGGTGGGGTTGAGAAGCGCCAGCTTGGCGCTCGCGCTCTGGGCCTTGTTGGTGCCCACATCCGAGGTGAAGTGGAGCGGCTGGCGCGGCAGGTTCGACAGCTCCACTTCGTCCGCGTCCACGATGCCCACTCGCCCCACCCCGGCGCCCACGAGGTAGGCGGCGACCGGCGAGCCGAGCGCGCCGACTCCCACCACCATCGCGCTCGCGTTGCGCAGCCGCTCCTGCGCCTCGCCGCTCCACTCCGGAAGCACGAGCTGGCGGGAGTAGCGCTCGAGGTCCGAGTCGTCCAGCATCAGCGCTTGACGATAGTCACAGTGGTGCCGTTCACCCGCACCTCGTGACCGTCCTCGCGCGCCGATTGGGGAACGCTCTCGATCGGCTCGCCCGGATCGAGCAGCAGCACGATCTCCTCGCCCGGCTCCATTTCCTCGAGCGCTAGCTTCGCCTTCACCCAGTTGAGCGGGCAGGGCACGCCGGTCAGATCGAGCGTGCTCAAGGCGCGAAGAAGGGCGTGCTCACGTAGCGCTCGCCCGAGTCGGGCAACACGGCCACCACGCGCTTGCCCGCGAACTCCGGGCGGCTGCCTACCTGCACCGCCGCCCACACGGCGGCGCCGGCGGAGATGCCGGCGAGCACGCCCTCGCGGTGCGCGAGCAGGCGCGCCATGTCGAGCGCGTCCTCGTCGTCCACCGGGATCACCTCGTCGAGCACCTCGCGGTTGAGCACCGCCGGCACGAACCCGGCGCCGATGCCCTGGATCTTGTGCGGCCCGGGCATGCCCCCCGACAGCACAGCCGAGGTCTTCGGCTCCACCGCCACCACGTGCAGCTTCGGGTTGCGCTGCTTCAACACCTCCCCCACCCCGGTGATCGTGCCGCCCGTGCCCACGCCGGCCACGAACGCATCGATCTTGCCGTCGGTATCGCGCCAGATCTCCTCGGCAGTGGTGCGCCGGTGGATCTCCGGGTTAGCCGGGTTCGAGAACTGGTCCGGAATGAAGGAGTCATCGCGCTCCTTCGCGATCCGCGCGGCCGCGTCCACCGCCTCGTTCATGCCGCCGAGCGACTCGGTTATCTCGAAGCTCGCCCCGTAGAGCCTGAGCAGGCCCTCGCGCTCGCGGCTCATGCCCTGCGGCATCGTGAGCACGAGCTCGTAGCCCTTGGCGGCGCAGACGAACGCGAGCGCGATGCCCGTGTTCCCGGAGGTGGCCTCGACGATCGTGGTGCGGCCCGGCTCGATCCGTCCCTCGCTCTCGGCGGCCTCGATCATCGACACGCCGATCCTGTCCTTCACGCTCCCCGCCGGGTTGTACGCCTCGAGCTTGCCCACGATCTCCGCCTTGCAGTCGGGGGCGATCCGGGTCAGCCGGACGAGCGGCGTGCCGCCGACGATGTCGGCCAGGTTGGCGGGTATGCGGTTGGCGTTTGGCACGGCCGCAACCTACCGCGACTGGGCGCTCACGGTGAGGCGGCGGCGCGCGAGCTGGTAGGCCGCGGCCAGCGGCGTGATCTGCATCGCCGCGGCCTCACTGAGCAGCTCGCGCATCGTGTCCTCGATCCCGGCGGCGCCCTTGCGGGCCTTGGCGGGGTCGTACCCCTCCAGCTCGAGCGAGACGTTGATCAGCCCGCCGGCGTTGGCGATGAAGTCGGGCGCGTAGAGGATGCCGTTGGCGGCGAGGTCGTCCGCCAGGCCCTCGTGGGCGAGGATGTTGTTTGCCGAGCCGCAGACGATCCGGCAGCGCAGCCGGCCCACGTTCACCTGGTCGATCACGCCGCCGAGAGCGCAGGGAGCCACGATGTCCACGTCGGCCAGCATCGCGCTGCTCGGATCCGTCCAGGTGACCCCCGGCAGCTTCCCGAGCTGGTCGCGCTTGCCGTCGTCGATGTCCGCCACGAGCACCTTCACGCCGGCCTTGCTGAGGCGCCGCACCAGTTGCGAGCCCACTCGCCCGGCGCCCACCACCGCGGCCGTGCGGCCCTTCAGGCTCGCCTCGCCGAACACGCTCTCGCAGCAGGCGCGCATGGCCGCCTCGACGCCTTGCGCCGTGTACGGGCTCGGGTCGCCGCTGCCGCCGCGCTTGCGGCCGAGGCCGGTCACGTACTTGGTGGTCTCGGCGATCACCGCCATGTCGCGAGAGCCCGTGCCCACGTCCTCGGCGGTGATGTAGCTGCCCTCGAGCACGTTCACCGTGTCGGCGAAGTCGAGCAACAGGTCGCGCCGCAGCCTGCCGGTGGGCGCACGGCCGGGCTCGAGGCAGATCACGCCCTTGCCGCCGCCGAGGTTCAGCCCGCAGGCGGCCGCCTTGAAGGTCATCGCGCGCGAAAGGCGCAGGGCGTCGCGCGCCCCGTCCGCGGAGCTCTCGTAGCGCCACATGCGGCAGCCGCCGAGCGCCGGCCCGAGCGTGGTGGAGTGGACGGCCACGATGGTGTACACGCCGCTGCGCCGTCCGCGGCGGATGACGAGCTCCTCGTGGTCGAGGGAGATGAGTGGCGTCTCGGGCATGCCTCCTAGCTTCTACCCAAAGCGGCGGCGGCACGCCCCGCGGTCGGGGAGGCCCCGCCGCGGGCCTCCCCGTCTCGACGGGGTTGGCGAGTCCCTACGGCACGTTGTTGCCGCCGGGGTTCGGCACCCCGCCGCTGGTTGGGATCTCGTCTCCGCCCTTGTTGCCAGCGTTGTACGAGTTCCCGGGGTCACCTCCAAAGCAGTGCGCGCCCACCACGAACGTGATCGGGTCGCTGCCGTTCCCGTTACCCGAGTTGCACTTCTTCGGCGGTGTCACCCACGCGCCGGCACTCGCGGGCACCGCGACCGCCAATCCGAGCGCCGCACAGGCAGCGCACACCCTGCGATTCAGCCTCATGTCATACCTCCCTCCGTTGAAATGACATGAGCATCGAGTCGGTACCCGGGCTTTACCGGCGCCAATTACGCTCGGTCGAAGTTGGCGCTACCGAACGGCGCATCGCGCGGCCGCCAGGTCAGCCGTAGACCGACGCCTGGCACCGGGTTAGGATCGTGGCAGGAGATCACGCTGTGTCCGTTCGCTTCCGCGCTGCTCTGCGGCTAGGGCATCATGCCTAGGCTCACTCCAGGC
The DNA here is from genome assembly GCA_046727635.1 of Actinomycetota bacterium. Lineage (GTDB taxonomy): Bacteria > Actinomycetota > Thermoleophilia > Solirubrobacterales > Thermoleophilaceae > JAICJR01. The sequence goes on from JBKPDA010000166.1 coordinate 6,407, forward strand.
ATCGTCTCGCCGCCGCACGCGGTGCTGACGCCGGAGGAGTGGCGTCGCCTTGGACGGGCGCGACGCCAGCACGTCTCCCGAGCGAGCCACGCCGAGTGGGACCCGCCGGCCGACCGGCCGGATCCGGTCGAGACGCTCGAGGCCCAGGCCCGCAGCCGCTTGCCCGACATCGTCGGGATTCGACACGGTCGGATGCGCGCGTCGCCGTTTGCCTACTTCCGCGGCGCGGCGGCCCAGATGGCGTGGGACCTCGCACACACACCCACCACAGACATCCGCGTGCAGGCCTGCGGCGACGCACACCTCCTGAACTTTGGGATGTTCGCCGCGCCGGACCGCCGCCTCGTGTTCGATGTCAACGACTTCGATGAGACGCTGCCGGCCTCGTTCGAGTGGGATGTCAAGCGCCTGGCCGCGAGCGTGGTGGTCGCCGCTCGGGATCACGGCTTCGGGCAGGCCGATGGCGCAGCGGCGGCACGCCAGGCCGCCCACAGCTACCGGCGCCAGATCGCCGAGTTCGCCGGCATGACGTTCCTCGATGTCTGGTACTCGCGGATCGATATCGAGCGGGTGAGCGCGCTCTACGACAGCGTCCAGTCGCGCGCGGCTGTGCGCCGGCGCCGGCGGGCGATCAAGAAGGCTCGCCACCGCACCAGCCTGGCCGCGCTCACGAAGCTCTGTGAGTGGGTCGACGGCGATTACCGGATCCGCTCCGCGCCGCCGCTGATCGTCCGCGTCCCGGTCGACGAGTATTCAGACATAGGTGAGGCGCTCCGTGAGGCGATCGGGCGGTACGAGGAGACGCTGCCGGTGGACTTGCGGGAGGTGGTCAACCGCCACTGGTTCAGCGATTTCGCCCGCAAGGTGGTCGGCGTCGGCTCCGTCGGCACCGAGGCGTTCGTCCTGCTTCTCATGGGGGACCGGCGCGACGAGCCGCTGTTCCTCCAAATCAAGGAGGCCCAGGAGTCTGTACTGGCCCCGTACGCCGGCGCGAGTGCCTATGAACACCAGGGCGAGCGCGTCGTCAGCGGACAGCGCCTGACTCAGGCTGCGAGCGATCCCTTCCTGGGTTGGACCACCGGCGTCGGCTCCGACCGCGTCACGTCGAAGCACTACTACGTGCGCCAGCTGCGGGACATGAAGGGCGACATGAATATCCCGGCGATGGATGCCCCGCAGCTCAAAGCCTACGCGGGGCTGTGCGGCTTGGCTCTCGCACGCGCGCACGCGCGCACCGGGCACGCTCCGATGATCGCCGGCTACCTCGGCGGGTCGGACCGCTTCGACCGCGCCATCGAGCGCTTCGCCGTCGCCTACGGGGATCAGAACGAAGACGACCACGAGCGGCTGGCCAGAGCGGCCGCCGAGGGCTCCCTGCCGGCGCTCGCCGGGGTTTGAGCCGGGCGACCGTTCGCGGTCTCAGATGTGATGCGTACCGGTCACTCCGCTCTGAGAGCGGCGAAGCGGTGGGTGCGCGACAAAAAGGCGCGACAAACGACTAGGCGCCGGTAGCCGTGGTCAGGTAGGCGTCGAGCCCGAGCGGAGCAGCTGCCGCCGTGACTCCACCGCGCGGGAGCGGGCGCGCCCAACCGCTTATCCGGGATCGCGCCCGGGCTCGTGTTCCTGCCGCCGATCATCCGGTGGCGCGTGCCGAAACACAAAGTGCCACAAGGCCCAGATTGCGACATACCCGGCGACCATCAACACGGCCAGAAAGATCCCGAAGACCGTAGTGGTGGACACCCCAGCGGGCAGCACCCGGCCGAGTCTACGCGCGAAGGCCCACTACGACGCCGGCAAGGGCTTGACCTGAATCGGCCGGCGTCCGCTTCTGCGTGGGTTAACAGCGGCTCGACTTTGGCTCTAGAGCCGCAAGCGGCCCGTTGGGCCGCCCGCGGTGTCAGATGTGATACATCGCGGCGCCCGCGGCCCGGACTTCCTTCTCGGCCAGATCGGCGATCGTCGCGCCGCCGAGGACGTCCTTCACGGCGTCGACCGCCTCGATCCAGATCGGGCCCGACTTCTCCGCGTCCGCGCCGAGCTCGCCCTCGAGCAGCTCCACCACCTCGAGCACGGTGATCTCGGCGGGCGGGCGCGCGAACGTGTAGCCGCCGCGAACACCGCGCTGGCTCTGCAGGATGCCGGCGCGCCGCAGCGTGGCGAACAGGCTCTCGAGGAACTGCACCGGGATGTCCCGGCGCTTTGCGATCTCCCCGATCGGCACCGGCGCTGATCCGCCTGTCCGCGCCAGCTCGATGAGCGCGCTTAGCGCGTAGGGGGACTTAGACGTGATGGCGAGCAAGCGGAGCCGAGTCTAGGTTATGCGCATGATGCTGGCGGTCCGAATGGATCCGGGCCCGCGATGATCTCGCTGGGGCGGCCGCCGATCGAGTCGCCCGAGCCCGTCGTCAGGTTTGCGGCGGTGCGGCTTCTGCTGGCGCTGTCGGCGCTGGTCGCACTGGCAGTCACGCACTTCACCCACCACGGCCGGCTTACCGCGGTGGTGCTCGGGGTCGCTCTGCCCTGGGCGGTGGCGATGCTCTACGTCTCACGCCGCTGGCCCGAGTTCGCGCTGACGCCGCTGGTGGCGGGAGGCGACCTGGCGGTGATCACCCTCTGCGAGCTAGCCGTACCGCAGACGTATGCCCCCGTCCGCTTCGTGGCGCTCCTCTTCATCTACGCCCACGCGCAGTTCCAGGGCCAGCGCCGCGGGCTGATAGTTGCGGCTGTTGCCTGCGCAGTGCTCGTGCCGATCGCGGCAGTCAGCGCCGGCCCGATCAAGGGCGAACTACTGACCTTCTACGAGATCCTGTTCGTGCTCTGCGCGTTCGCCGGGGCGATCACGGCGGGCAACATCCGCACCGCGGAGACGGCCGGCCGGCTACGTGCCCGCCAGGTGAGCCGGCGCATGATCGAGACCGAGAGCGAGATCCGCCGGCGCGTGGCTGAGTCGCTCCACGACGGGCCCGTGCAGGAGCTCGTAAGCCTCGACATGATGCTCGCCGCGCTGCCCGGGCTGATCGAGCACGGCGACCTCGACCGGGCGCGCGCGACCATCGCGGAGGCGCAGGCCATCGCCGAGCGCAACATCCAGGCGCTGCGGGACGAGATGGTCGGGCTCGGCCCCTACGCGTTCCGCGAGCTGTCGTTCGAGACGGCGATCGTGGAGTGCGTGCCGATCTGGCGCCGGCGCTTCGGCGTGGACGTGCGCCTCGACATCGAGCAGATCCCGCTGCCGCCGGAGCTCAGCGGCCCGCTGTTCCAGATCGCCCAGGAGGCGGTGACGAACGCCGGCCGGCACGCGAACGCTTCCACCGTGAGCGTGCTGCTGGCGCAGCGCGACGGGGAGGTGGAGCTGCGTGTGGAGGACGACGGAGTGGGCTTCGGCGACCTGGCCCCGGCGATGAGCGAGGCCAGCGGTCACATCGGCCTGGCGAGCATGCGCGAGCGCGCCGAGCTGATCCACGGCAGGCTCTCGATCGAGAGCAGCAGGCGCGGAACGACGGTGAAGGTGCGCGTGCCGCTGGGGAACGGCAACCCCCAGAGCGGCGCGCCGGCGGTTAAATCCAGCCGCGCTCTGTAGCGACGAGCACAGCCTGGGCGCGGTCCACGGCGCCGAGCTTCGTGTACGTGTTGTGCAGGTGCGTGCGCACCGTGCTCGTCGAAAGGTTCAGCTCGAGCGCGATCTGCTTGTACACCTTGCCCTCGGCCAGCCGCTTCAGCACGTCCACCTCGCGCGAGGAGAGCGGGCACGGCTCGACGTTGCGGCGGGCGTTGTTGCCCGCGTAGGGAAGCTCGTACATCACCGAGCGAAGCTGGTCTGGCGACAGGTCGAGCGCGCGGCTCACCTTCAGCATCTGCGCGGGGTCCACCGGCTGGCCGTGGCTGTAGTGGGCCAGCATGTCGGCCAGGCGGATCACCGCGGCCTCGCCCTCGGCATCCGCTGAGTGGTGACGTTCGATCGCCGAGGCAAGGCGGTTCGGCAGGCCCCAGCGGCGCGCGAGCACGCCGCCCACCAGGCCGTGGTCCACGCCGAGCTCGCGGCGCTCGCGGTGCACGCGCTCCTCCGGGGTCCGGGCGTCGCCGTGCACCTGGCCTGGGTAGCCCGGGTAGGCGTGGATCAGCACGAGCTGGCCGATGTCGTGAAGCAGTGCCGAGATGAGCAGCTCGTCGCGGTCCTCGTAGCCCACCTCGCGGGCCAGCCGGTCGGCAGCGCGCTGGGTGGCCACGGCGTGAAGGCGGAAGCGCTCCGGCTGGGCGTCCCAGCCCGGCGTGCGCTCGAAGAAGTCGAAGACCGCGGTGCGCGACGCAAGCGCCTCGACCCCGGAGGGGCGCAGCAGCTCGATCGCCTTCGGGATGCTCGTGATCTTGCCCTTCTTCGGCGAGGGGGCCGAGTTGGCGATCCGCAGCACCGCGATCACGAGGGCCACGTCGGACTCGACGGCGGCAACCATGTCGCCGACCGACCCGCGCTCCTCGCGGGCGAGGCGGAGCAGACGGTTGCGCGACTCCACAAGCGCCGGGAAGGCCTCGAGCGCCTCGAACGCGGCGGTGAGCCGGCGACCATGGCCCTCTGCCTGGGCTGCGGTGGGGGCCGGCTGCTGCCGGTTCTGGTTCATTGCTGCTTCCAAGTCGTTATCTCCAGTACGGGGCTTCGCGGACGGTGCGATGGCCCGCACACTGGGCTAATCGGCAGCACTGGACAAAAGGTTGAGGGGTAGAGACCCCTTTCTTGGCGCGTTAGTCCCGCTAAGTGCGCCCGTTTGCACGAGAGAGCGCCTCATCGATGCGCGCAAGCGTCTCTTCCTTGCCCAAAACAGCCACCGATTCGAAGATGCCGGGCGACACCGTCGTGCCGCTGATCGCGACCCTGACCGGCTGGAAAACGGCGTTCGGCTTAGCCCCCAGCTCGTCCACCACGGAGCGCAGGGCGGCCTCCACGTGCTCGGGGTCGAACGGCTCGGCCTGGGCGAGCGCGTGGCGCGCCTTGGCGAGGCGCTCGGGCGCACCGTCGCTCATCACCTTCGCCCACGCCTTCTCGTCGGTGGGCTGGCGCTCCACCAGGAACCCGGCCAGTCGCCAGAAGTCGTCCAGCGTCTGCATCTTCTCCTGGGCGATGCCCACCGCCTCGCGCAGGCCGGTCTTGCCGAGCCTCGCCTCGAGCAGCGCGGTGAGCTGGTCCGGACCCATCTCCCGCAGGTAGTGCCCGTTCATCCAGCGCAGCTTCTGCTCGTCGAAGACGGCCGGGTTCTTCGAGACCCGCTCGAGTGAGAAGCGCTCGATCAGGTCCTCGGTGGAGAAGAACGTGGTCTCGGCGTCGTAGCCCCAGCCGAGCAGCGCCAGGTAGTTGCGGACCGCGGCGGGCAGGTAGCCGGCGTCGCGCAGCTCCTGAACCGACGCCGCCCCGTGGCGCTTGGAGAGCTTCTTGCCGTCCGGGCCGTGCAACAGCGGCAGGTGGGCGTACGCCTCCGGCAGCGAGCCGCCCAGCGCCTCCAGCACCATCATCTGCCGCGGGGTGTTCGAGATGTGATCCTCGCCGCGGATCACGTGGGTGATGCCCATGTCGTGGTCGTCCACCGCCACCGCGAGGTTGTAGAGCGGGCTGCCGTCCGAGCGGGCGATCACGAAGTCGTCGATGTCCTTGTGCTCGAAGGTGATGTCGCCGCGGATCAGGTCCTTCACTACCGTGCGCCCCTCGTCGGGCACACGCAGCCGCACCGCGCCCTCGTCGAAGTAGGCGTGGCCCTCGTCCACGAGGCGGGCGATTTCCTCCGTGTGGCGCTCCTGCCGCTCGCTCTGGAAGTACGGCCCCTCGTCCCAGTCGAGCTCGAGCCAGCGCAGCGCGTCGAGGATCTGCTCGATGTTCTCGGGCGTGGAGCGCTCGCGGTCGGTGTCCTCGATGCGCAGGACGAACGTGCCGCCACGGCCTCGTGCGAACAGCCAGTTGTACAGTGCCGCCCGGGCTCCGCCCACGTGCAGCGCGCCCGTGGGTGAGGGCGCAAATCTCACTCGTATGGAATCCGTCATGCGCTGCACAGGATGCTAATCGGCGGCCACGTGAGCACCGCGGGCGGTCTCGTAGCGGCGCACGAGCGCGGTGTGGAGCGCGGCATGGACGCAATCCAGGTGTTCAACCAGTCGCCCCGCATGTGGCGGCCCACCAGCTGGAAGGAACCCGACATCGCGGAGTTCCGCTCGCTGATGGAGAACGGGCCGATCAAGTCCGTGGTGATCCATGCCGTCTATCTGATCAACCTCGCCACGAAGGATCGCGAGATGCGCAAGAAGTCGCTGACGTCCTTGACCCACGCGCTCCGGATGGGCGACGCGATCGGCGCCGACGGCGTGGTGGTCCATCCCGGCTCGCGCGTGAAGGAGCCGCTGAAGGCTTCGCTCGAGCGGGTGGGCAAGGCGATCAAGGAGGTGCTCGGCGAGTCCGACCACTGCCGGCTGCTGCTCGAGAACACTGCCGGCGCCGGCGGCACCATCGGGCGCTCGCTCGAGGAGCTCTACGACCTGGTGGAAATGGGCGGCGCGTCCGATCGCATCGGAGTCTGCCTCGACTGCTGTCACATGCTGGCCAGCGGCTTCGACATTCGCACCGACGCCGGGCTGACCGAGGTGATGGACGACTTCGAGTCCAACCTCGGGCTCGAGCGGCTCGTCTGCGTCCACGTGAACGACTCGGCCGCCCCGCTCGGCTCGAACCGCGACCGTCACGCCGACCTCCCCACCGGCGAGCTCGGCGAGAGCGGGCTGTCGGCGTTCCTGTCCGAGCCGCGCTTCGACAGCCTGCCGGCGCTGCTCGAGAAGGTGGGCGACGACCTCGAGACGGACCGCGAGCAGGTGAAGATCGCCCGCGCAATGCGCAAGCGGGGCCTCGCGCGCCGCCGGCGCAGGGCCACGCGCCGGTAAGCTCACCCCAGGGTGTGCCGGGAAGACTGGTCGGCGAACTCGTTCCCGACCCCGCACACGCCCTGACCGCGCTCGCCACCAGCTCTTTCGACGACACCGTTGTGGTGCTCGGCGGGCTGCTCGTGCTCGGCTCGCTGGTGGCCGGCGTGGCGCGGCGCAGCTTCCTCTCGCTCACGGCCGTGTTCGTGGTGGCGGGCTTCGTGCTTGGTAAGGGCGGGTTCGGAGTCCTGGAGTTCGATCCGACGTCCGGCTTCGTGAACGCGGTGGCCACGATCGCGCTGATCGTGATCCTGTTCCGCGACGGGCTCGAGGTGGAGGCCGAGATGCTGCAGCGAGCGTGGCGCGTGCCGTTCCGCGCGCTCGCGATCGCGATGCCGCTCACCGGCGTGCTCGTGGCGGTGCTCACGCACTTGGTCACCGACCTCGACTGGACCGAGGCGCTGCTGCTCGGCGCGCTGCTCTCCCCCACCGACCCCGTGCTGTCGTCCTCGGTGGTCACGAACCCGCGCATCCCTCGGGTCATCCGCCACTCCCTCAACCTGGAGTCCGGCCTGAACGACGGCCTCGCCCTGCCCGCCGTACTCGCATTCGCGGCGGCGCTCGACCCCAACGACACCAACTTCGTCTGGTGGCAGTTCCTGCTCAAGGACGTGGGCATCGGCCTGGCCACCGGCCTCGTGCTCGGCGTCGTGGCCGCCTATCTCATGCCGCGCGGAAAGCCGCTCGGCTACGAAATCAGCCCCCACGAGAAGGCGCTCTATGCGATCGGCGTGGCGTTCGGCACCTACGGCGTTGCGGTGCTGTCGCCAGAGGGGAACGGCTTCATCGCCGTGTTCGTGGCGGCGATCGTTCTCGGCATCCTGCGACCGGACATCCGCGAGTGCTTCGAGCGCCGCTCCGAGGATGTGATCGAGCTCGTGAAGCTCGGCATCTTCGTGGTGTTCGGCTCGCTGCTCACGTTCAACGCGCTGTTCAACGACGGCTGGGCCGCGGTGGCGATCGTGGCGGCCACGTTCCTCGTCATCCGCCCGCTGACGATCTTCCTCTCGATGATCGGGACCAAGCTGAGCCCGCAGGCCAAGGCCTTCATGGGCTGGTTCGGTCCGAAGGGCGTCGCGACCATGGCGTTCGCGCTGCTGATTTTGAACCGCCAGATCGCCGAGGCCGAACGGATCTTCGACATCGCTGCTCTGGCGGTGTTCGTATCGATCATCGCCCACGGCCTGACGGACCACCCGGGCGCCGAATGGATGGCCGCGCACGCGCAGAGGGAGCGCGAGCTGGAGCGGCAGCGGGAGGCGTCCCGCGGGGAC